>JAKAXG010000237.1 GCA_021827225.1 Actinomycetes bacterium
TGTCCTGGGGGCGGCAGGAAGGAGACGCGACCGAACTCGGCTCGGTCCGGGCGGTGAGGGCCATCGTCATCGTGCTGTATCCCCCCTCCGGGCCCGGGTTCAGCGCCGTCACGGTCACCCCCGGAGTGGACTGGCCCCCCTGGGCGACCGCCTCGGGGGGCGATCCACCCACCAGAACCCCCGCCGCGGCGATCGCGCTCAGCGGGGCGGCCCATGAGGTGATTCTGCGTCTCATATCTCCGTCCTTGGCCTGCTCAGCGGGCAGGGAGCCTGAAACGCGGCCATCGGGGCCTGATATAGCGACGTCCGCGGTCGCCACGACGACCGCGGACGATGATCGCTGCTTGATCCAGGCCGCAGATGTTCCATTTCACGGCGCCCCATGGTCGAACTCGTTCTGCTCGACAACCTCAGCTGCCAGGCTCGCGCCCATGGGGCGGGATCTCCACGGCCATTGTTCCCTTCCTGGGTCCAGCGCCGGGTTCCGCCGTTGGGGGGTACGGCCCCAGCGGGGGAGGGCCGATCCCCGAAGGGGTGGTCTAGGCGGCGGGCCGGGCGCCCAGCGCGACCCTGGCCGAGTGCGGCGGTCCCGACGGCCGGAGCCACGTGACCGCGACGACGGACCCCGGCCGGAGCGACAGGATGTCTCCCTCGAGACCGTAGCCGGATGTCACCGGCCGGCCGTTGAAGGAAGTGATCGTGTCACCGGGCACCACCCCTGCGGAGGCGGCCGGGCTGCCCGGCTGCACCTCGACGACGGGCGTGCCGCCGCCCGGGCGCACCGGGTTCGCCACCTCCACCCCGAACAGGGGCCGGCCGTGGTCCGGGGCGGCCGGCGATTGGGGTAGCGGGGTGGAGGACAACCGGTGCGCCGACGAGGCGGTGAGCTCGGCGGCCACGGTCCTCGCCGTGTTGATGGGGATGGCGAAGCTGGCGGTCGGCGTCGGGTTGTAAGGCGAGGGGTTCACCTTGACGGTGTCCATACCGATTACCGCTCCGGCGGCGTCCACCAGGGGTCCGCCGGAATCGCCCAGCTGGATCGGGGCCGAGGTGCCGATCAGGCCGCTGAGAGCCTCTGCGCCGCCGCCGGCGGAGTTGGTGGCGGTGAGGGTCTGGTTGAGGGCGGTGACGGCGCCGGTCGCCTCCGACGGGAGACCCCCCATGCCCAGGGCGTTGCCGAAGGCCCTGACGGGCGCCCCGACGCCTATCCCGCTGGAATTTCCCAGGGCGACGGTGGGCAGCCCGGAGGCGCCGGTCAGGGACAGCACGGCCACATCTGCAGCTCGGCTGTAGCCCACCACGGTCGCCGGGTACATGCGGCCATTGGCCACATCGGTGGCGGTGATCGAAGTGGCACCGGAGATCACGTGATAGTTGGTGAGGACCTCCCCGCCCGGGGTGAGGACCATTCCCGTGCCGGCGGAGGCCCCGTTCTGGTCGCCGAGGACGGTGTTGATGTCCACCAGGCCCCGGTCGACCTGCCCGGTGGACACGGCCGTCTCGGCGGCGGGCCCGTGGGGTGGGGCGGCCTGGGTCGCGTGGGCGCCGGTCGGGATGGCGCAGCCGGCGAAGGCGCCGGCCGCCAGGCACGCGGCCGCCGCTCCGGCCACCACGAGGTTCCTGGAGGGCCTGCCGCTCGCCCGCCGGCGGTCGGCGGAGTCGGTTCCGTCGGTGCGGTCGTAGTTCACATAGGGATGGGCCATGGCAGGCCACCTCCTTCACTGCCGGCCATGAGGGGCCGTCGCGTCTCCCGCCCAGGTCTGTCACAGCCAACGAGACGGCATCTGAGGGGTGAGAGCCGGCCGTGAGCAACCTTGGACCCAAATTATCGGACCCTGCTGTTCTTGCCAAGCAGCCCGCCGCCTAATCGGCCTGACCGGAGGGGCCCCCGCCGGATGACCATTTCATCGACCTGTCGGCAACTGTTCATCCGGGCGACACCACCAGGTCGCCTCAGCTTTGCGCGCCACTGTTACCTTCGCACCGAGTGAGGTCATAGCGCTTCTGGACGATCGCTGCCGCCGTGCGGATCACGTCGGGGGCTGGGCACGTCTCCGAAGTGACCAGGTTCGGGACCCGGAACGGGCGACCCGGCGACGATCCAATCAAACGTGACAAGGAGAACCCATGCGTGCATCACTTGGCCGGCGGTGGGCCGCCGGAGGTCTGGCCGCGACAACCATCACCCTCTGCGCGGCTTGCGGCTCCAGCGGCAGGTCGTCGGCGTCGGCTGCGAAGGCCGCCACAGCGGCCGCCGCGGCCTCGCCATCCGGCAGTCCGGCGACCAAGGTGCCGCTCGTGGTATATGCCGCCGAGGGCTACGACCAGGCCATGGTGACCGCCTTCCAGAACGCCACCGGAATCCCCACGAAGCTGGTCGATCACTCGACCGGTACGCTCCTCGCCAAGATCCAGGCCGAGGGCAGCAATCCCCAGTGGGGGATCCTGTGGACCGACGGCGATGCCGCCTACGCCGCCTTGGACAAAGAGGGCATGCTGCTGCGCAACTTCGAGCCCGACACCGGGACGCTCAGCGCGCTGGGCAGGAAGGTGGTGCCGGCCGACAAGAGCTACGTACCCACCGGTCTCACCGTGGCGGGTGCCCTCGTGTACAACAGCCAGGTCGTGTCCAGCCCACCGACCAACTGGACGCAGCTCACCCAACCGCAGTGGAAGGGGGCGGTGGGCATGAACAACCCGGCCATCTCCGGCCCGACCTACTCGGTGGTGGCGGGCATCATGCACCAGCTGGGCGGAGTTCCGCAGGGCGAGAAGTTCTTCAGGTCCATGGCGGCCAACGGCCTGCACATCTACAACACCAACAAGGTCACCCTCACCGGCCTGCTCCAGGGTCAGATCAAGCTGGCGATAGTGCAGAACTCGGCGGGCATCGGCTTCGAGTACAAGTATCCCCAGCTGAAGGTGGCCTACCCGCAGAACGTCACCGACCTGCCCAGCGTCATCGGTATCGACGACAAGGTGTCCGCCGCCGAGCAGGCCGAAGCCAAGCGGTTCGCCGACTTCGTCTACTCGCCGGCCGGTCAGCGCGTGATGCTGAACGGGGATCCCCACGGCGACTCCCTGTTCTTCCCGATCCTGTCCGGAACCTCCCAGCACAAGCTGGTACCGCAACTGTCGAGCATCCCCATCCAGTTCATCAACCCGCAGACCTGGGGGCCCCGGGAGGGCACCATCAACCAGTGGTTCACCGCCAACGTGGTGAACGGGTGACCGCCGCCGCCTCGAGCGGCGCCCGCGTGCGCCCCGGGCCGGTCGCCGCCGCCACCCTGGGGGTCCGACTCCGCCGCCGCAGCAGGATGGCGGGGCCCGCGGTCCTCGCCACCGTCGTCGCCGTGCTCCTCGTGGTCCCGTCCCTGTCTTTCCTCGTCCAGGCCGTTTCGCCCCGGTTGTTCGGACAGGGTCCGGCATGGTTCACCTGGGCCAACGTGACCAGCGCCTTCCAGCAGAACCTGGGTCGGGCCATGATCGACACGGTCGGGGTGTCGCTGGCCGCCGGCGGGTTCGCCGTGATCGTGGCGGGCGGCTTGGCGGTGGCGGCGGAGCGGACCAACGCCTATGGGCGCCGGTTGTTCGTCCTCGGCCTCTGGGCCGTCCTGCTCGCGCCGTCGTATCTGATCTCCGTGGGATGGGAGGAGATCGTCATGCCGTCCGGCCTGCTCGGCGCCGCCGGTCTGCACAGCGGCGCCTTCGAGCACCTCATCCTGGGCCCGGCCGGGGTCGCCCTGGTCCTGGGTTGCAAGGGCGTGCCGTTCGCCTACTTCGCCCTGGCCCCGTCTCTCGGGGCTGTCGGAGGTGACCTGGAGGACGCCGTCAGGGTGCACGGCGGGGGCCACTGGCGGGTGGTTCGGACCGTGGGGCCGGTGCTCATGCCGGCGCTGCTGGCCGGCTTCGTGATCGTCTTCGCGGAGTCGGTGGGGGATTTCGGTGTCGCTTCCACCATCGCCGCCAGTTCCCACTTCCCGGTAGCCACATACGTTCTCTACGAGTCGATCTCGACCTTCCCCGCCAACTTCGGGGTCGGCGCCGTGGTGGGCTGGGCTCTGGTGGTGGCGGTCGGTGGAGCCCTGCTGGCCCAGCACCTGCTGGTCAGGGGGCGCAGCTTCACGGTGGTGACCGGACGGTCACGGGCCGCCCGCCGGCGCGAGCTGACCGCCGGCGGCCACGTCCTGGCGGCCGGGTTCGCCGGAGGCTACTTCGGGCTGGCGCTGGGGGTACCGGTGCTCGGGGTGATCTCCTCCTCGCTCCTCGTCCCGTTCAGGCCGATCGGCCTCTCGGCTCTGACCCTCTCCAACTACCGGGGGCTGCTGGGCGTCGCCGGCCTCGGCGGCCCGCTGCGCTTCTCCGCGGAGATCGCCGTCATCTGCGCGCTGGCTACCGTGGCCGTCGGCGCCCTCCTGGCCCGCCTGCTCTCGCGGCCCCAGGGCGGAGCGGTGCGGGCCGTGCTCGATCTGGCGCTGATCGTCGCGGTGGCCCTTCCGGGGGTGGTGTTCGCCGCCGGGTACATCTTCGCATTCAATCTGCCGGTCATGGGCCGGCTCGGGCTGTCGCTGTACGGGACGGTCCCCTTGCTGGGCATGGCGTACGTCGCCGTCGCCGTGCCTCAGTCGTCACGCATACTTTCGGGACCGCTCGCCCAGGTCCAGCAGAACCTCCTTTCCGCCGCCCGGGTGCACGGCGCCCCCGCCGTGCGGGCGTGGCGCAAAGGGGTGGTTCCCCTTCTGGCCCGCCCGCTGCTGTGGGCTGCACTGCTGGCTTTCAGCGCCACCTTCTTGGAACTGCCGGTCTCGGAGCTCCTCAGCCCTCCCGGTGTGACACCGGTGTCGGTGGCCATCCTCAGAGTCCTCGGCAAGGCCAACATCGGCCAGGGCACCGCCCTGTCGGTCATCTCCGTCGTGTTCACCCTCGCCGTGGTTGCTCTGGTCCTCGGGGTGTTCCGCCTGGTCGCCCCACCCGGTTGGCGGCTGTGGCAGCAGGCCACCTCGCAATCGATCGACAGAGAAGCGGCACAGGAGCCGGGGGCGGCGGCCCGCGCTCCCTCCGAAGGCCAGCAGTCTGCGGGATCCGCCCATCCGGTAGCGGTGGGTGTCGGGGGAGGGGGCGGCTCGTGACCCGCCGGAATCCTCTGGCGCGGGCCGAGCAGGCGGTCTCGGAGGCCCCGGACCTGCTCATCGAGCGGGTGACCAAACGCTTCGGCGCCAAGATCGCCGTGGACGGGGTCAGCCTCTTCCTAGCGGCCGGTCAGTTCCTGGTGCTTCTGGGGCCGTCAGGCAGCGGCAAGTCGACATTGCTGCGCTGCCTCGCCGGGATCGACGTTCCGACATCCGGGACCATCACCTTCGGCGACACAGTGGTCGACGGGCCGGGATTCCACCTGCCCCCCGACCGCCGCGGTCTGGCCATGGTGTTCCAGGACTACGCCCTGTGGCCCCACCTGACAGCCCAGGCGAACGTGGCCTTCGCCCTGGACCGCACGCCCATGGCCGCCGACGAACGCCGCACCCGGGCCCGGGCCATGATGGACAAGGTGGGGCTGCCCGGTCTGGGCGGGCGGTACCCCGGGCAGCTGTCGGGAGGCGAGCAGCAGCGGGTGGCGCTGGCCCGGGCCCTGGTGGGAAGGCCCGGTCTTCTGCTCTTCGACGAGCCACTGTCCAACCTGGACGCCGACCGTCGGGAACGGTTGAGGGTCGACATCGGGACGATGGTCCGCCAGCAGGGGGCCACCGCGGTGTACATCACCCACGACCAGTCGGAGGCGTTCGCGCTGGCCGACCGCATCGGGGTTCTCCAGGAAGGTCGGCTGTCCCAGCTCGGCACCCCCGAAGAGGTGTACTTCGACCCGGCAGACGCCTTCGTGGCCCGCTTCACCGGCCTGGCCGGGGAGCTCCGCGGCACCGTCGCCGGGACCGGCCGTCTACCGGCTTCGCCGCACCTGAACGGGGTGGCCCCCCGCAACTACGGATCGCAGCCTCTCGGCCAGACGGTGTCGGTGGAGGTATCGGGTGTGACGGTGACCGGCCGGGTCCTCGGCTCCTGGGTGCCGGGACCGGGGCACCCGGCGCGGGTGCTGGTACGGCCGCGGGCCCTCCAACTGGGTCCCGACGGGTCGGGTGTTCCCGGGGTGGTCCGGGAGGCGGCGTTCAGGGGTTGGGGCTACGAGCACGTGATCGAGCTGTCCGGCGGGCAGGTGCTGACCGGCGTGGCCGCCGAGCACCGGATGCCGTTCGGTCGCCCGGTGAGCGTGGGATTGGCCGCCGCCGGTTGCCTGGTCGTGCCCGACGAGCCCTGAGCCGGGGACTCAGGTCCGGGCCGGCTCGCGGGGCAGACCGAGGAGGCGTTCGCCGAGGATGGTCTTCTGTATCTGGGTGGTGCCCCCGGCTATCTCCGCGGCCGGGGCGGCCAGCAACTCGGAGGTGACGGGGCCGTCCAGCATGGCCGTCGCCCCGGTGGTGTCGGCGGTCAGTTGGGACACCGCGACAGACAGCTGCGCCACGCCCAGCTTCATCAGGGAAGCGGCCGTCGGCCCGAGCCGTCCCTGCTGGGATCCGAGCGCCACCAGGGCCCGCCCCCGGGTCCACAGCCGCAGGGCCCGGTCCCGCAGCACCGGGTTCCCGGGCATGGCGCCGGCCAGCCGGTCGAGACGCAGCCCCAGGCGGATGGCCAGAGCCCCGATGTGGTTGCGCTCGTGGGTCAGCGTGGACATGGCCACCGCCCAGCCGGCGCCCTCCTCGCCGAGCAGCCCGTCGGCGGCCACTTCCACGTGGTCCAGAACGACCTGGTCGAACTCGG
>JAKAXG010000238.1 GCA_021827225.1 Actinomycetes bacterium
CCACGGCCGGCCGGCCCATGACTCTCGCCGAGGCCAGCGCCCTCAAGCTGTACTCGGCCCGGGCGGCCAGCGAGGTGGCCATGGAGGCGGTGCAGCTCTTCGGCGGCAACGGCTACATGGCGGAGTTCCGGGTGGAGCAACTGGCCCGCGACGCCAAGGTCCTGCAGATCTACGCCGGCACCGACGAGATCCAGATCACCCACATCGCCAAGGACCTGCTCCGCCGCTGAGCCGGCGGGGTTCAGGTCCCGGCCAGGGCTTCGAGCAGATCGTCGATGCCCGTCGTGACCGTCAGGCCGTCCCGGCCCCGGAGCCACTCCAGGTTGCGCCGGTGCATGTCGTCCCCGGCGTCGAAGCGGTTCAGGTGCACGATCACCGGTATGGGATCCAGGGCGGCCACAGCCAGGCGCACGGAGTTGATGACGCCCAGGGACGGAACGGCCACCACCACCGCCACGTGGGCCCCGAGGGCCCGCCCCAGGTCGGCGCTGTCGCCGTCGTCACCGAGGGGGGAGGCCACCCCGCCGGCTCCCTCCACCACGGCCAGGTCGATCCGCTCCGGCGCCCCCTCGCCAGGAGCCCACGACCCCTCGATGGTCCGCACGTAGTCCTCGATGGTCGGCGCCGGCCGGCCCAGCGCGGCGGCGGCCATGGGGGGCGCCATCGGCACCGCGTAGCTGTGCCCGGCCGGGCACACCAGGCCCGGGTCCTCCCCGGTCGCGGCGGCCAGGCGCTGGGCGTCGGTCGGCTCGACCGGGAGCGGGCCGCCCGGGCCGGGGCCGGGCGTGACCTCGAAGGACTGGGCCGGTTTGCGGGCCGCCACCACCAGCCCCCGCTCCCTGGCCCGGGACAGCAGGGCGGCCGCGACCCAGGTCTTGCCGACCTCGGTCGCGGTTGCGGTGACGAGCACCAGCCGGCGGGGGCCTGACGGCCCCGTCACAGGTCCCCCAGGGCGGCGGCCAGGCACCGGACCTCCTCGTCGCGGTGGGCCGCGGACAGCGACACCCGCAGCCGGCTGGTCCCGGCCGGCACGGTCGGTGGCCGGATGGCCGGGACCAGGATCCCCCGTTCGAGCAGGCCGGCGGCGGCCTGCAGGGCGGCCGCCTCGGCACCGATCACCACCGGCACGATCGGCGAGGGATGCCCGGGTCGCAGGGCGTCCACGTGCCGGCGCAGCCGGCCGGTCAGCTCCCTACCTTCCGCCGACCGGCAGATCTCCACCGCCGCCGCCGCGGCCGCCGCCGCCATCGGGGTCAGCCCGGTGGTGAAGATGAACGACCGGCCCCGGTTCACCAGCAGGTCCATCCAGGCGGCCGGGCCGGTGACGAACCCGCCCTGGGAGCCCAGCGCCTTCGACATGGTCCCGACCCTCAGGCAGCGGGCGTCGGGGTCGGCGGGCGGCACGGGAAGCACGGCGTGGGCGTCGTCCAGCACCAGGAGGGCGCCGCGCCGGGCGCACGCCGCCGACAGTTCCGCCACGGGGGCCACGTCGCCGTCCATCGAGAACACGGTGTCGGAGACCACCACGGCCCGCCCGGGCGCCGAGGCCATGAGAGCCTCCGCCTGCTCCACGTCGCCGTGGCGGTACACGGTGACCTCGGCCCGGGCCAGGCGGGCCCCGTCGATGATGGAGGCGTGATTCAGCTCGTCGGAGACGATGCGGGCGCCGGAACCGAAGGTGGTCATGACCGCCACGTTCGCCTGGTAGCCGCTCGGGAACACCAGGGCGGCCGGCTCCCGCTTCCACTCGGCCAGCGACCGCTCCAGGTCGTGGTGGACCGGGCGGTCCCCGACGATCAGCCGGGACGACCCCGAGCCGGCACCCCAGCGGCCGGCGGCGTCACGGGCGGCGGCCACCACCCTCGGGTGGGACGCCAGGCCCAGGTAGTCGTTGGAGGCGAACGAAACCACCTCCCCGCCGGAGGGGATGCTGAACGCCGGCCCGGACCCGTCGAGCGGCCTCAGATCCCGCCACCGGCCGGCGGCGCGGATGGAGCCGAGCTCGGCGGTCACCCAGCGGTCCCATCCGGCGCCGCCCCCGTCCATCAGCTCCCGGCCTTCCCCCCTGTCGACCGTCACCGGCCACCCCGACGGGTGGGCGGCCATCTGGGTGAAGCGGTGCCAGACCCGCCGGCGGCGGCGTTCGACCCGCGCCTCGGTTGCCGGCCCGGGCCCGGAAGCCTGCGCTGTCGGATCGCGGGGGCGATATGGGTGTCTCGGCCCATTGAGGCATACGTTAACTTCCCGTGTCAGGCATGGCCCACGACATCGTGGACTCCGCCCGCCCGATTCTGATCGCCGGTCCCGCACCGGCCCGGGCCCTGATCAGGCCGGCACCGACCGGGACGTGGTCCAGGCGGTGAAGCCGTCCAGGTCCCAGGCGTTCACCACCCGCCCGGTCGGGACCTCCGCTTCCGCCGCCTGCTCGCAGCCGAGGTCCAGCCACTCGAGCTGACCCGGGGCGTGGGCGTCGGTGTCGATGCTGAACAGGCAGCCGGCGGCGACGGCCCGGCCCAGAAGGTCAACCGGGGGGTCACGCCGCTCCGGGCGGGAGTTGATCTCGACCGCCGTGCCCGTCGCGGCGCAGGCCGCGAACACCCGTTCGGCGTCGAACTGCGACGGCCTGCGGCCCCGCCCCACCAGCTTCCGGCCGGTGCAGTGCCCCAGGATGTCGGTGTGGGGGCTCTCGACGGCCCTGAGCATCCGGGCCGTCATCGAGGCGCCGTCCATGCCCAGCTTGGAGTGGACGCTCGCGACCACCACGTCCAACTCGGCCAGCATCCCCGGATCCTGGTCCAGCGTCCCGTCTTCGAGAATGTCCACCTCGATCCCGGTCAGGATCCGGAACGGGGCCAGTTCCTGGTTCAGTCCGGCCACCACCTCCAGCTGCCGGCGCAGCCGGGCCGCGTCGAGGCCGTGCGCCACCGTCAGGCGGGGACTGTGGTCGGTGAGGGCCAGGTACCGATGGCCGAGGGCCACGGCGGCCTCGGCCATCTCCCTGATGCCGCTCCCTCCGTCGGACCAGTCCGAGTGGGCGTGGCAGTCCCCCTTGAGCAGCTCCAGGTACCGGCGGGCGCCGTCGCTCACCTCCGGCCGGGGTGCCGCCTCCAGCTGCTGCAGGTAGGCCGGCTGCCGCCCGGCCAGCACCTCCCCGATGATGGCGGCGGTCGTGTCACCTACTCCTGGCAGGTCCCTCAGCCGGTCGGTGTCGGCCAGCGCGGCGAGCCGGTCGGGGTCCACCGACGCGACGGCGTCGGCCGCTCGCCGGAAGGCCCGGACCCGGTAGCTGTCGGCCTGCTGGCGCTCCAGAAGGTAGGCGATGCGCCGGAGGGCGGCCACCGGCCCGCTGCCGTTCACCCTGGCGCCCCCGGCTCGGGTACGCCGTCGACGTACACGACGGTGTTGGTGCGCACGGCCGGCACCGCCGGGCCGGGTATCAGAAGGCCGACCAGATTGAGAGGGTCGGTACCGTTGACGGCCACCCTGACCCCGGCGCGGGGCTGGCGGCGGACGCGGTTCAGCTGCTCGACCGCGTCGGGAAGTGCATACTGCTCGCCGCTGAAGCCGGCCACGAACCGGCCACCGCGGATCAGTCCCCGGTCCTCGAGCCGGCGCAGGGCGCCCTGGATGTCGCGCCACGGAAGGCGCAGGCCGTCCCGTCCCGCCAGGTCCCGGAACAGCACCCCCCAGCGGTGCAGCAGCTGCTCCGCCACGGTCTCGGCCAGGTCGTGGCCGTCCAGGCCCGCCGTCGCCGCGGTGGCCGGGGCCGGCTCCGCAGACCGTCCCGGTACCAGCGACCACCGGCCGGCCGATGCCACCGGTGAGGCCGAGAACCGGGCGCCGTAGCCGAATCGGCGGGGTCGCCGGCTGTCGCTGGCGCCGGCCATGCGGGCCCGGATGGCCTCGAACCCGTCGCACATGATGAGCCCCCGGGCGATGCCCTGCCACAAGGCCCGCTCCGTCTCCGCCGCCGGGTGCCCGGTCGCCGCCACCAGCTCGGTGGCGAAGCACGCGCCCCGCCGGCCCAGCTCGGCGACGACCGCGCCCAGGCAACCATCGCCGGCCGGCGCCCCCTCCCCTGCCCCGGCGAAGCGGGACGCCTGCACCAGCCACGGCAGGTCGGAGCGGAACACGATCGATATCGGGGTGGCCTTCGAGGGTCCCGACAGCGGGGCGTCGCCGTCCGGCCTGGCCGGCGGGGCGGGGCGCAGCCACGCCGCCTCGCCGGCGTGGCAGAGCGAGTCCAGCCAGGCCGGCTGGTAGCGGAGCAGGCGGCGGCCGATCAGCTCCGGCTCCCAGGCCATGGCCGCCGCCTCGTGGCCCTGGAGCTGTTCCAGCACCGTGACCAGGCCGGCAGGTCCGGAGAGCTGCGTGCCGGGCGCGAGGTGCTGCCAGGCGAGCAGGAAGCGCATGAAGTCCTGGGGAGTCACCGCCTCCACCGCCGAGCGGCGGGCCCGGCGGGAATAGGCGTGCATTCGGGCGAGCAGCCGGCGGGCCACCCATTCCGGGCCGCTCGCCCCAGGGCTGTATCGCCCCTCGAAGGCGAACCCCTCCTGCTGGAGCACCGCCAGGGCCCACGTGACCCGGCCGGGGTCCAGCGTGGTGGAGCCGGAGAGGGCTGCGGCGGTGGTGACACCAGCCAGCTCCAGGTGGCCTCTGACCGCCTCCACCGTTCCCTCGTCGCCGCCCTCCAGGGCGGCGCGGGCGGCGGCGAGGCGTTCCGCTGTCACCCACAGCGCCGAGCCGTCCCGCTGCACGGTGACGGCCCGGCCGGCGGCATGCAGCTGCCGGTACAGCGGCTCCCACTCGTTCCTGGCCCGCAGCACCACGGTGGACGACAGCAGGTCGTGCAGCTCGTCCGCGGAGCGGGGGTCGGGCCGGATCTCGTCGTGCACGGCCTCCATGGCGGCCGGGTCCAGCGCCCCCAGCGAGGTGAGGTCAGGGGCGAGCCCCCGGCGCAGCTGTACCGCGTTGGTCCGCCGGTTCTGGAATTCCTCGTCGTCGAGGAAGGCGTAGGCCCGGGCGGTGATGATCTCGTGGGCCAGTACCGACGGCTCGGTGGTGTCACGGCAGTGGACGGGCAGCGCGCCGGCCTCTATACGCTCCACCACCTCCCGGGCGGCGTCGACGTCCATGGCCTCGTGAAGGGTGTCGTCGATGGTCTGGCGGACCAGGATGTGGTCGGGTATCTCGCGGGGGCCGACGATGTTGTCCTGGCAGGCGGCGGCCTGGGGGAACACCGCGGCCAGCAGGTCGTCGGACTCCATCCGCTGGAGGGGTGGCGGGTTGCGCCGGCCACCCCTCCAGCGCAGCACCATCAGCGACCGGTTGAGATTCCACCTCCAGCGGGCCTGGAACATCGGGGAGTCCAGCACGGCGTGGGCCAGGGTGTCCTCGAGCCCCCGGCTGGACAAATACCCGGGGACCTCGTCGAGCGGGAAGCTGTGGTGGGGCCCGAGCGACAGCACCACCGCGTCGTCCGTCGCCGCCGCCTGCAATTCGAAGTTGAACCGGCGGCAGAACTTCTTGCGGAGCGCCATCCCGAGCGCCCGGTTCACCCTGGCGCCGAAGGGCGAGTGCAGCACCAGCTGCATGCCGCCGGTGTCATCGAAGAACCGTTCCAGCACCAGCAGACCCTGGGTGGGCATGGCGCCCAGGGCCGCCCGGCCGGCGGCCAGGTAGTCGACGATCGTGGTGCAGGCCACGTCGCCCACGCCGGCCCGATCGGCCAGCCACCGCCGGGCCCCGTCGGGATCCCCGGCGCAGAGGTACCCCTCCACGCCGGACCGCAGCAGGGAGACCTCCTCGGACAGCTCGGCGGTCCGGGCCGGGGCCTCCCCCAGCCAGAAGGGGACGGTCGGCGGCGAGTCCCCGGCGTCACGGACCCTCACCACGCCGGCCTCTATCCGGCGGATCTGCCAGGAGTGGCTGCCCAGCAGGAAGATGTCCCCTGGCGAGGACTCGACCGCCCAGTCCTCGTTCACGGTGCCGACCAGGGTGTCGTCGGGCTCGGCCAGCACCCGGTAGTCGCCGGTCTCGGGGATGGCCCCGCCCGAAGTGGCCGCCGCCAGCCGGGCCCCCTTGCGCGCCCGGAGCTCGCCGTTCACCCGGTCGTAGTGCACGTAGGCCCCCCGCCGCCCCCGGCCGGTCTGGACTCCGTCGCTCACCAGGTCGAGCAGCTCGGCGAAGTCCCCGTCGCTCAGCCCGGAATACGGTGCCGACCGGCGAAGCAGGGCCAGGAGGCCGTCCGCGGTCCATTCCCGGGCGGACACCTCCGCCACGATCTGCTGGGCGGCGATGTCGAGCGCCAGGCGGGGCGTGACGATGGCGTCCAGCCGGCCGCCCCGGACGGCGGAGAGCAGGGCGGTGCACTCGACCAGCTCGTCCCGGGTGAGGGGGAACAGGCGGCCCTTGGGCGTACCGCTGCGGCTGTGGTTGGAACGCCCGATCCGCTGCAGGAAGGTGGCGATGCTGCGGGGGGAGCCGATCTGGCACACCAGCTCGACCGGGCCCACGTCGATACCCAGCTCCAGCGACGCGGTGGCGACCAGAGCCCTCAGGTCCCCGGCACGCAGCCGGGACTCCACCCGGTGCCGGCGCTCCTTCGAGAGGCTCCCGTGATGGGCGGCTACCACGTCCTCGCCGAGGCGCTCCGCCAGCAGGTGGGCCGTCCGCTCGGCCAGCCGCCTGGTGTTGACGAACACGAGCGTGGTGCGGTGCTCCCCGACCATGGACGCGATGCGGTCCAGCACGTCGCCCATCTGGGCCGCCGACGCCACCGCCTCCAACTCGCCTCCTGG
>JAKAXG010000239.1 GCA_021827225.1 Actinomycetes bacterium
AAACACCGTCTGACCTGGGAGAATACGCTTTGAACTGCACCAATGTGATTCCGGGGGTGACGGTTCGAATCCCTCCGCGCCCACGACAGGCTCTCCGGGCCGGCCGGCGCGCTCGGGGCGCCATTCCTGAGAGACTGCGGATGCGCACCTGCGGTGCGCCTGACAGACACGGGGAGACTGCATGCGAACCGATTCGCTATACATCAACGGCCAGTGGGTGCCCTCCGCCGGCTCCGGCCGGATAGAGGTCCTAAACGCCTCCACAGAGGAGGTCATCGACTCCATCCCCCAGGGAACGCCCGAGGACGTGGACCGGGCGGTCCGGGCCGCCCGGGACGCCTTCGAGACCTGGTCGACCACCTCCACGGCTGACCGGGCCAAGTACCTGAGGGCCATCGCCGAGGGCCTCCAGTCGCGCGCCGGCGAGCTGGTGGAGACCATCTCCAAGGAGGTGGGATCACCGACGTGGTTCTCCCAGCTGGCCCAGGTGGGCCTGCCCGGGATCGACGTGGCGTCGGTCGCCGAGATCATCGAGAGCTACCAGTTCGAGGAGACCGTCGGCTCCTCGCTGGTCGTCAAGGAGCCCGTCGGCGTGGTCGGCTGCATCACCCCGTGGAACTACCCGCTCCACCAGATCACGGCCAAGATCGCCCCGGCCCTGGCGGTCGGCTGCACCGTGGTGCTCAAACCGTCGGAGGTGGCCCCGCTCAACGCGTTCATCCTGGCGGAGATCATCGACTCGGCCGGGCTGCCGCCCGGCGTGTTCAACCTGGTCACCGGGTACGGCAGCGACGTCGGCGAGGCCATCGCCTCCCACCCGCTGGTCGACATGGTCTCCTTCACCGGCTCGACCCGGGCCGGCCGCCGGGTGAGCGCTCTGGCTTCGGAGACGGTGAAGCGGGTGGCCCTGGAGCTGGGGGGCAAGTCCCCGAACGTGATCCTCGAGGACGCCGACTTCGAGAAGGCCGTGCCCGACGCCATCGCGCAGTGCTTCATCAACTCCGGGCAGACCTGCTCGGCGCTCACCCGCCTCATCGTCCCCCGGTCCCGGCTGGCCGAGACCGAGGAGCTGGCCCGCCAGACCGCCGAGGCCTACGCGCTGGGCGACCCCTTCGCCGAGGGCACCCGGCTGGGACCGGTCATCTCGGCCACCCAGCGGGACCGGGTGACCGGTTACATCCGCAAGGGCATCGACGAGGGGGCCAAGCTGGTGACCGGCGGACCGGACCGCCCGGACGGCTTCGAACGGGGCTACTACGTGCAGCCCACGGTCTTTTCCGAGGTGCGCCCCGACATGACCATCGCCCGGGAGGAGATCTTCGGCCCGGTCCTGGTCATCCTCCCCTACGACGACGAGGATGACGCCGTGCGCATCGCCAACGACACCGACTACGGGCTGGCCGGCGGGGTGTGGGCCGGAGACCAGGAGAAGGCCAAGGCGGTGGCCCGCCGGATCCGCACCGGGCAGGTCGCCATCAACGGCGGTTCCTTCAACCCGGTCGCTCCCTTCGGGGGCTACAAGCAGTCCGGCAACGGTCGGGAGCTCGGCAAGTTCGGCATCGAGGAGTTCCTCGAGATCAAGGCCATGCAGCTCTAGGGCCGCCTGCCGGGGCGGGCCCCTGACCAGGCCGCCTCTCCGGACCCCACCGCCGCCCGCCGTCCGGCGGGCGGCGGCGCGCCCGGGTCCGGAGGCGGCGGTCAGCCCCCGGTCAGGTCGACGATGGTGCTGCGGATCTCGGTGATTATCCGATCCAGCGCCTCCACCGACCGGTTGATGGCCGCGGTCATCTGCTCCGCCGGCCGGCCGACGACCGCCTGCAGGCGGAGGCCGGTGCCGAACAGGTGCTGTATCACCCGGTCGTGGAGATCCTTGGCGATGCGCTCCCTCTCCTCCACCAGCGCCAGGCTGGCCCGGGCCGCGCTCAGATCGAGGGCCAGGGCCGCCGAGCGGGCGAACATCTCCACCACCGCCAGGTCCGCCTCCTCGTAGGCCGGGCCGGACCGCTCGCCGGCCACGACCAGCGCGCCGAAGCACCGCTCGCCGTGCAGCAGCGGCACCACCAGGGCCGGGCCCAGCTCCGGCGACGTACCGGGCAGCAGCACCGCCCCGGTCTCGTTGAGGTCCTTGACGACCAGGGAGCGCCCGGTGGTGATGGCCCGGCCCAGGAACGTGTCGCCCGGAGGCTGACCCGCCCCCAAGAGGCTGTAGCGCCGGGGGGAGTCCTCGGCCACGGTCATGACCTCGTCGCCCGATTCGGAGAGGGTGGCGGCGTAGGCGGCAGCCCCGCCCACCAGGCGGCGGGCGTGGGCCGCGGACAGAGTGAGGATGTCCTCGAGCGGCTCCCGGCGCAGCAGCGCCAGCGTCAGGTCGGTGAGCCCCCGCAGGATCTCCTCGGTCCGCCTTCGCTCGGTCACGTCGCGCACCACCGTCCAGCGCCGACCGCCCCCGGCGGCACCGTTGGCGGCCACAGAGATGACGTCGCCGACGAGCAGGGTCCCGTCGGGCCTGCGGTAGGTGATCTCGCTGCGCTCGTCGCCGGGGTAGCCGACGCCGGGGCCGGCCCCGGCGGTCCGGGCGCCGGGCAGGCGCCCGGAGCGGGCCAGCTCGTCCTCGGTCATGGCGAACATGGCCTGCGCCGCCCGGTTGGCGGACAGCAGCTCCCCCGCCGGGCCGGTGAGCAGAACCCCGTCGGGGCTCTCCTGGTAGAGGGCCGCCAGCTCGGCCAGCTCCCCCTGGACCGTGGCCAGGGCCAGAGCCACCGCGGCCGAGCCGGCCAGCATCTCGGCGGTGGCCAGCTCCTCGCCGCCGTAGCGGGGCCGGTCCGGGCGGGCCGCGACTATCAGGCTGCCGAAGTGGCGGTCCCGGTGGCGGAGCGGGACGCCCAGGGCCGGCCCCAGCCCCAGGGACCGGCCCATCTCCGAGGCCCCGCTGCGGGCGTGGCTGAGGTCGTCGATGAGCACCGAGCGGTCGCCCATGGCGATCTGCCCGGCCAGCACCGACTCGATCGGGAAGTCCTTCCCGCTGTAGTCGGGGAGATCCGGTGAGTCCCCATCCTGGGCCACCACCACGACCCTCCTGCCGTCGCTGCTGGTCGCCGATATCCACGCCGCGGCCCCGCCCACCATGCGCCGGGCGGCCGCAGCCGTACTCCTCATCAGCTGACGCAGCGGCGCCCCGCCCAGCAGCTCGGCGGTCAGCTCGTCCAGGCTCTGGAGGGCCTGCTCCGCCCTCCAGCGGGCGGTGATGTCCCTCACGGTCATCCAGCAGCTGGACGTCCCGAGCGGGGTGGCGTTGACCGCGGCCACGAAGGTGGTGCCGTCGCCGCGCCGGCACGTCACGTCCAGGCGGAACCGGCCGGCCGGCCCCTCGGACAGGATCCGGTGCAGCGGACCGTCGTCGGGCTCCTCCACGACGCCGGCCAGCCCGGTCCGTTTGAGCTCGTCCGGGGTCATGCGCAGCATGGCGCAGGCGGCCGGGTTCACCTCCAGGAACCGGCCGCCCGGCCCGAGCAGGGCGGCCCCGTCCGGGCAGCGCTCGAAGAAGGCCGACGCCTCCTCCGGTCGGACAGCGGGCTGGCCGTCCATGTCGTCGATCCTCAACCGGCCCCCCCGGAACGGCGCGCAGATCTGGTCACCGCGGCCATCATGGCGTCCGGGTGCCGGCCCGCAGAAGGGACCAAGGTCCCATGACGGGCAGCGGGCGCAGGCCGGCGGGGTCAGGTTGCGAGGGCCGCGGCGAGGAACCGCTGGGCCCGCGGCTGGTCACCGAGGACCGCGGAGACCGCCCCCGAGGTCGTCTCCAGCCCGACGGTGAGCGCCCGGCGGGGGACGTCGCGGGCAGAGAGCACGTCGCCCAACCAGGTCGTGAAGCCGGTGTAGAGCTCCGGGTCGTCGACGAACAGGGCGGCTTCCAGGAATCCCACCAGGTGACCGAGGTCCTCCTCGGTGCGCTCCAGCTGACGACCGTCGCAGGTGGCCAGGGCCGGCCAGCGCTTCGCCAGCTGCGACATGGAACAGTCGACCAGCTCCCTCCGGTGACGCCGCAGCAGGTCGGCGCTGCGGTCGGGCTGGCGGTGCGGCGGCGCCGGATCGGTGTAGGCCGGCCAGGAACCCGACGAGATGGCGGCCAGGGCCCGGCGGGCGTCACCGGCCGTGCCGTTGGCACCCAGGGTCATGCCCCACCTGCCCGACGGCCCGAAGCCGGGACCGCCCACGATCACCGGAACGCCGGACTGGCGGGACGCCTCGATCATCCGGCGGGCCCGGGGCAGGCCGGTGGGCAGCGAGCAGGACAGGGCGGTCAGGTCCGAGCCCGAGTCCCGGAGGAACTGGGCCAGGTGGTCGGCGGGGACCGACGCCCCCAGGTAGTGCACCGTCCATCCGCCCTCCCGCAGCACCGCGGCCACGACCCGGGCCGGAAGGGAGTGCCACTCCCCGTCCACGCAGGTGACGACGGCGCGCCCCTGGTCCGGCGCCGCTTCGACGGTCGCAGCCAGGGCGGCCACCACGTCCTCACTCACCGAGGTGGCCCGGTGCTCCTGGGCCACGTTCCACCGGTTGGCCGCCCACAGCGCCCCGACCTCGACCTGGGCCGCCGCCACCAGGCCTTCGAGTACATCCACGAGGGCCACACCGGCCCGGCGCAGGCCCAGCGCCACCTGCACCGCAGCCGCCGAGTTGCCGCCGGTGAGAGCATCCCAGTAGGCCCGGCGAGCCGGGTCCGGGACGGCCTCCGTCTGGACCCTTGCGCTCACGCCGCCTCGCCGACCGGGGCGACCTGGACGGCGAGGACGGCCATGTCGTCGTGGGGCCGGCCGTCGAGGTGGTCCAGGGCGGTCTGCAGCAACCGCTCGGCTATCGCCTGGGATGTCATCCCCCCGCAGTCAGCCAGCACCGGGGCCAGGCGTTCCACCCCGAGCAGCCCGTCGCCGCCCCGGGCGTCGGGCAGGCCGTCGGTGAAGCACACCATCACCTCGCCGGCGGCCAGGCCGAACTCGGTGGAGGAGAACTCCACCGCCGGCAGCATCCCGACGATGGGGCCCCGCACCTCCACCTCCTCCACCACCCCTTCCCGGCGGCGCAGCAGCGGGGCCGGATGACCGCCGGCGGCCAGGCAGACCGACACCGAGTCATCCAGCTTCCGGTGCAGCATGCCGTGCAGGAGGGTCACGAACGAGGACCCGTCCGTACGGAGCAGGGCGGCGTTCAGGAGGCGCAACCTCTCCGCCGGGTCGCTCGACACCAGGGCGACGGTGCCGAGCGACTGGCGGACCTGACCGGTGAGCACCGCGGCCTCGACGCCCTTGCCGCACACATCGCCGATCGAGAAGCTCCAGCCGTCGCCCTCCTCGGCCATCTCGTAGAAATCGCCGCCGATCTCGGTGGTCTCCATGGCCGGGCGGTACACCGCCCCGACCTGCAGCCCCGGGGGGGCGGGCAGGGCCGCCGGCAGCAGCGCCGAGCGCAGCGTGGCGGCCAGGGTCGAGCGCTCCTCGTACACCCGGGCCGAGTTGACGGCGACGGCGGCCCGGCGGGCCAGGCCGAGAAGGATCTCCCGGTCGGGGATCCCGGTCGG
Source organism: Actinomycetes bacterium (assembly GCA_021827225.1). Next base: position 5,576 of record JAKAXG010000239.1, read on the forward strand.
GCACAGGGCCAGGAGACCGAGCCCGGTGCCGAAGGCCCGCAGTCCCAGCACCACCACCCGGACGGGGCCCCCGGCGAGGAGGGCGGACGCCGCGTCGTCGGACGCCCCCAGCTCGGTCAGCTCGGCCGGCACGGCCGCCTTGAACTCCTCGTAGTCGACCTCGATGGACTGGCGGATGCGCCGGCGGCCGGACTCGTCCAGGCGGGTGGTGGGAACGGCCCGGTCGTCGGAGGACGACTGGGGCCCCCGGCTGGCCTGGCGGACCCGGTCGTTGTCCCACAGCGTGATCGCCGCCCACCCGGCCAGGCGGGGCACGACCAGCTCGGCGATGCGACCCACCGTCCGCCGGACGTTGAGGCTGCCGGCCAGGGCGTCACTGACCTCGACGTCGAAGCGGGCGGTGTCGCGCTCGGCCAGGGCGTCCGCCGAGAGGTACCACACCGATTCGCCCCCCGGCAGCTGCCGGCGGTTGCGGACCGCCACCGGGAAGTCGCTGAGCAGTCCGGCCACCGGACGGCCGATGAGCGACCCGGGGGCCACGCCCCCGAGGGCCCGGGCGGCCGCCGGATTGATGTAGGAGAGACGGCCGTCGCCGTCACCCACCAAGATGCCCGCCGGCTCGCCGTCGACGGCGAGGGACCAGTCCAAACCCCGGCTCAGACCGCCGCGTCGAGGCGCGACCGTACCGACACCCCGCCGAGTCCGGACGCAGAGGAGGACGGGTGGGACCACTCCGGCCGGCGTCGCTCCATGGAGAGCACGTCGGCATCGGAGGTGGCGTCGTCGGGCAGGGCCAGGCTGAACCACACGATCTTGCCCCCGGAGGTGGCGGTGATCCCCCAGTCCGAGCTGATCGCCGCCACGATGTGCAACCCCCGGCCGCTCTCGGACAGGGCGTCGTCGTCGCTCACCACGGGCCGGCGCAACTGAGGGTCACTGTCGCGGATGGCGATGGTGACGGAGTCACCGCTGGATACGGTCAGGATCAGCTCCGTGCCGGCGTGGCGCACGGCGTTGGCCACCAGCTCGCTGGTGCCCAGCTGGGCATCCTCGACCAGCCGCGCCAGGTTCCATCCCAGCAGCAGGTCCCGCACGTAGTGGCGGGCCACGGTGACGCTGGAGGGGTGGCAGGGCAGCTGCAGTACCGCCTCGGTGGGGTTCATGAGGGCTTCTCCATGCCGCTGCTCTTCTCCTCCGGCAAGAGCTCGCCGGCCGGTAGATCG
>JAKAXG010000240.1 GCA_021827225.1 Actinomycetes bacterium
AAGCGGGCCCCTCCCGGCCCGAGGTGGCGGGCGCCGAAGCCGAGGCCGCGGGCGCAGAAGCCGAGGCGGCCGAGGCCGGACCCCAACCGGCGGGCGGCGCCGGAACCGAGGCGGGCGGACCCGAACTGGCGGGCGAGGCCGAAGCCGAGGCGGGCGAGGCCGGACCCCAACCGGTGGGCGGCGGAGCCCGGCCGGGGAGCGACGGCGTGACCGCCGCCGGCGCCCCGATGACGGAGCGGCCGGCCGGAGTGGTGGATCTGCGGTCGCCGCAGACCCGCTCCCGGGTGGTCGCCTACCCGCCCCTGCCGTCCGGACGGGTCGCCGGCCGTCCGGTGCCCGGCTCGCCGGTCGTGGCCGGGGTGGTGTGCCGGCAGGGCCACCTGAACCGTCCCGGCATGACCGCCTGTGTGCGCTGCGGGTCGGCCATCACCGACCAGGACGCCTACAACGTGAGCGGTACCCGCCCGGCGCTCGGTTCCCTGGTGATCGACGACGGGTCGGTCTACCGCCTCGACACGGGCTACCTGGTGGGATCGGACCCGGGCCGGGATCCCACCGTGCGCGGCGGGCTGGCCCGGCCGCTCACCCTGGACGGGCCCCAGTTGGCGCCCAGCCACGCCGAGATCCGCCTGCACGACTGGGACGTGGTCATCACCGACCGTGACTCCGCCGGGGGCACCTACCTGTACGGCCCGGAGTCGAACGCCTGGGAGAGGTTGCGGCCCTACGAGCCCCGGGTGCTGCAACCGGGAACGCACATCGCGTTCGGCCAGAGGGTGGTCACCTTCCTGACCCCCTGGATCACCGGCCCCCGGCCGGTGACCAACGGAGCCGCCAGCGGAAGCCCGGCCGGCGAGGGATCAGCCGGCGGGGCCGGAGCAGCAGGCGGGGCTGGAGCAGCAGGCGGGGCCGCAGCAACCGGCGACGCCGGTCCCGGAGACCCCGGTCAGGGTCTGCCGTGATCGGGTGGCAGGCTCAGGAGACCCGCCCCCGGTACTTCGGGCAGTAGTTGTCAGCGGCGGAGGTGATGACCGCCCCCAGGTCCTGCGACGGCAGGGGGTGCGATCCCTCGAGCAGGGCCATGCGGTCGGCGAGCTGGGCGTAGCTGGCCCCGGCGGCGAAGCCGTCGCAGGCGGCATGGCCGAGGCGCACCAGCTGGGTGTCGGACCGCAGGGCGGCGATGTCAGGAGCGGCGTCGTGCAGCTCCGCCAGGTAGGCGTTGTCCTGGGCGGTGCTCGCCGGCGATCCGGACCCGCATCCCGACAACAACAAGATCCCCGCCGCCATCGCAGCACCCAAGGCCACCGACCCGGATCCGAACCTGCCGACTCTGCCCTGCTGGCCCACCCCGGCAAGTGTAGGTAAGCGATCATCCCGGAGGCGGGTATCCTCCGGTATGGCCGGCCCGCCCGGAGAGCATTCCCCCCGCAGTTTCTACGACCGCGTCGGCGGTCAGCCGTTCTTCGAAGCGCTGACCCGCCGGTTCTACGAGGCGGTGGAGACCGATCCGGTGCTGCGGCCCCTCTATCCCGACAGCGGCGACGGCCTCGAGGCCGCCCGGCTGCACCTGGAGCTGTTCCTCATCCAGTACTGGGGAGGCCCGCCGACTTACAACGAGACCCGCGGCCATCCCCGGCTGCGGATGCGCCACACCCCCTTCGCCATCGGCCCGGCCGAGCGCGACGCCTGGGTACGCCACATGACCGACGCGGTACGGTCAGCCGGCCTCTCCCCCCTCGACGAGGTGCAGCTGCTCGGCTATCTCACCACTTCCGCCGAGCACCTGATGAACCGGCCGGCCTGAGGGCCCTCGACAAACCCCGGCCGGGAGGGTACGGCCTCCAGGAGAGGGGGCGGTGACCCGGGCTGGTACCTTGACCTGGCCCGTCGCCCCCTAGAAGCTCCCGATGGTCCCGTCTTCGGGGCCCCTGTCGAGGTCGGCCATGTTGCAGCGTCCCCGTCTTATCGCCAACCCGGCCCGCCCGCTCCGAACCGCCCGGCGGCAACGCCAGAAGCGGCTGCTCGCCGTGCGCTCGATCCGCGACAGCCTGATCTCGGTGGCCGGCCTCATGGGCAGCCCGGTGGTGAACCAGGCGGGCGACCCGGTGGGGCGGGTATCGGACGTGGTGGCCCGCTGGGACGGCGAGGAGGCCTACCCCGCCCTCACCGGCCTGGTGCTGCGCATCGGCGGCCGCCGCTCGTTCGCGCCCATGACCCAGGTAGCGTCGGTCACCAGGAGCGGGGTCACGCTGCTCGGGGCGGCCCGGCTCAGCCTGCTGGAGTTCGCCCGCCGGGAGGGCGAGGTCCTGTTGGGCCGCGATGTCCTGGACCACCAGCTGGTCGACGTCGACGGCGTCCAGGTCATCCGTCCGGCGGACCTCTACCTGGCGCCGACCCCGGGCCCGGGAGGACCGGTGCTGCGCCTGGTAGGGGTGGACGTCAGCGTGCAGACGCTGCTGCGCCGCCTCGGGCCGAAGAGGTGGAGGGGGGTACCGACACCCGAGCGGGTCATCGACTGGGCCACCATCCGCCCGTTCGGTAGCGAGGTCCCGACCGTCAGGCTGCGGGCGCCCCACGACGAGCTGCGCCGGCTGCGCCCGGGCGAGCTGGCCGACCTGTTGGAGGATCTGGGGCGCGACGCCCGCCAGGAGCTGCTGGCCAGCCTGGAGCCGGAGCGGGCCGCCGACGCCCTCGAGGAGATGGACCCCGAGGAGCTGGGCGCGCTGCTGCGGGAGACGCCGCCCGAGGACGCCGCCGCCCTGGTGGCCCGGATGGAGCCCGACGAGGCCGTCGACGCCCTTCGCGACCTGGAGGACGCGGCCCGCGCCGAGCTGCTCGACCACATGGACCCCGAGCAGGCCGAGGAGCTGGCGGACCTGCTGGGCTACGAGGAGGATCGCGCCGGCGGGTTCATGACCACCACCCTGGTGGTCGCCACCCCGGAGGAGACGGTCCGCTCCGTCCGCCGGCGCCTCCGCAAGGAAAAAGAGCACGCCGGCGACGTGGACGGGATCGTCGTGGTCGACGAGGACGGGCGGCTGATCGGCGACCTGCCCCTCTACGGCCTGGCCATCGCCACCAACGACAGCGAGGTCGGCCAGCTGCTCCCCGAGGGGGACCCGGTGTCGGTATCGTCGGACGCCGGGGTCACCGAGGTGGCCCAGCGGCTGGTGGACACCCGCCACTCGTCGGTGGTGGTGGTCGACGAGGAGCGGCGGCCGGTGGGCCGCATCCTGGCCGACGACCTCATCGACGCCCTGCTGCCCGAACGCGGCCGCCACCACTTCCCGAGGTTCCTGTCGTGACTTCCGAAACCGCCCGCGGCCCGGGAGCGCCCGGATCGGGGTCGGTGGCGACGGAGCCCGTCCCGGCCACGACCGGCGAGGCGGTCACCCGCCGGCGGGGCCGCTGGATCGCCTACCTGGCCATAGCCGGCCCCGGGATCATCGCCGCCAACGCCGGCAACGACGCCGGCGGCATCATCACCTACGCCTCCGCCGGCGCCCAGTTCGGCTACCGGACGCTGTTCTTCATGCTCCTGGTGACGGTCGGCCTGGTCGTCGTGCAGGAGATGTGCGCCCGGCTGGGGACCTTCACCGGCAAGGGGCTGGCGGCCCTCATCCGGGAGGAGTTCAGCCTGCGGATGGCCTCCTTCGCCCTGTTCTTCCTGGTCGTGGCCAACGTCGGGCTGGTGGTTTCGGAGTTCGCAGGGATCGGCGCAGCCATGGAGCTGCTGGGCGTCAGCAAGTACATCTCCGTGCCCATCGCCGCCGTCGGCATCTGGGCCCTGGTGATGTTCGGGTCCTACCGCTACGCCGAGCGGCTGTTCCTGGTGCTGTCGCTGGTGTTCCTGACCTACCCGATCGCCGCCATCCTCGGCCACCCGAAGTGGAGCCAGGTGGGCAGCCAGCTGGTGATCCCCCACTTCCTGGCGTCCAAGTCGTTCATCCTCCTCGGGGTGGCGCTGATCGGCACCACCATCACCCCCTACATGCAGCTCTACATCGCCGCCGCCGTGGCCGACAAGGGCATCGGCCCGGAGGAGTACCGCCTCGAGCGCATCGACACGGTGTTCGGGGCCATCGCCGGGGACGTCATCAGCTGCTTCATCATCATCGCCACCGGCGCCGCCCTCGGCCGGTTCGGCATGCCGCTGGCCTCCGCCCACGACGCCGCCCGGGCCCTGCAACCGGTGGCCGGCAGCCTGTCGGTCGACCTGTTCGGCCTCGGCCTGCTGGGGGCGTCCATGCTGGCCGGGGCGGTGGTGCCGCTGTCCACCGCCTACGCCGTGTCGGAGGCGCTCGGAGTGGAGCGGTCGGTGTCGAGAAGCTTCACCGAGGCTCCCCTGTTCCTCTCCATCTTCAGCGCCCAGATCGTGGTGGGGGCCATGGTCGCCCTGCTCCCCGGCAACCTGGTCAACCTGCTGCTCAACACCCAGACGCTCAACGGGCTGATCACCCCGATCATCCTGGTGTTCATCCTGATCCTGGCCAACCGGCGCCGGCTGCTCGGCGACGCGGCCAACGGCCCGGTCTTCCGGGTGGTGGCCACCATCGCCGTCACCGCGGTGGCGGCCATGGCGGCCACCCTGGTCGGACAGACCATCCTCGGCTGGTTCGGGGTTGGATAGCCGGCCGCTGCGGCTACCCGCCGTGCTGGACGGCTGGACGGCCCGCCCGGCCCCGGCCGGGCGGGCCAACCCCCTGCACGCCAGCGTCTACCGGCACGATTCGGCTCCGGCGGTGGTGCTGCTGCACGGCCAGCCCGGTACCGGCCTCGACTGGCAGTGGGTCGTGCCCGTCCTTCGCCCCCACTTGACCGTGGTGGTACCCGACCGGCCCGGGTACGGCGCCACCGGCGGCCCGGCGACCGGCTTCGCCGGCAACGCCGCCGCCGTGGTGGAACTCCTCGACCGGCTGGGGTGCGACCGGGCCGTGCTGGTCGGCCACAGCTGGGCCGGCGGTGCCGTCCTGGCCACCGCCGTACACCACCCGGCCCGGGTGGCGGGCCTGGTACTGGTCTCCTCCGTCGGTCCGGGCGAGCAGATGAGCTGGGAGGACCGCCTCCTCGCCGTGCCTCTCGTCGGCGAGATGATCGCCGGCACGGCCATCGGCGGGGCCGGCCTGCTGCTCGGCAGCCGCCGGGTGCAGGAGCTGGCCCGGCGGCGGCTGCCCGGCCGGGCCCGGGACGGGGTGGTCGCCCTCACCCACCTCACCCGTAACCCCGCCCAGGTGTCGCGCTCGTTCGTCGCCGAGCAGCGGGCCATGCTGGCCGAGCTGGACGGTCTCGGCCCGGGCCTGAGCGGGATCACCGCCCCGACGGTCATCGTCCACGGCTCGGCCGACCACATCGTGCCGGCCGAGGTGGCCGAGCAGCTCCAGCGATCCATCCCCGGGTCGGTCCGGCGGGTCATCGCCGGTGCCGGCCACCTGCTCCCCCACGACCGACCGGACGCGGTCGCCGCCGCCGTACGCGATGTCGCCGGCGGGCCGGCGGCCGGGTGAAGCCGGTCAGACGGCCAGGTAGCGGCGGACGGCGAACGCCGATCCCACCACGCCCACCGCCGCGCCCACCACCAGCAGCACCAGGCCGGTGTACACCGCCTCGTGAGGCATCACGAAGAGCTGGTTGGTGCCGAGGATGGTCTGGTCGGGCAGGAACGAGGCGATCCAGTTGCGCAGGCCGTAGGTGAGCCCGAAGCCGATGAGGGCGCCGATCATCCCGTGCAGGAAGCCTTCCAGCATGAACGGCACCCGGATGAACCAGTTGGTGGCGCCCACCAGCTTCATGACCGCCACCTCCCTCCGCCGGGCGAAGATGGCCAGCTGGATGGTGTTGATGATCAGCGCCACCGCGCCGACCAGCACGCCGACGGCCAGGGCGATTCCGAGGGTGCGCCATCGTTTGAACTGGTTCAGCAGGTTGTCTATCTCCTGCTGGGCGTATGACACCTTGAGCACGCCCGGCTGCCCCTGGAACTGTCGGCCCAGCTGGGCGATGTCCTGCGCCTTGGTGGGGACCACCCGGAACGACGGGGGCATGTCCTGGACGGTGAGGACGCTGACGATGTCGTTGTTGCCCCCGAAGATCTCCTTGAACTCCTGGTAGGCGTGCGGCTTGTCCACGAAGTGGAAGGTCTTGACCCCAGGGGTGCTCGACAGCTCGTGGCTGATGGCGGTGGTCTCGTTACCCGAGACCGACGGCTTCAGGAAGATGGCCATCTCCACCCCGCCCCGCCACTGGACCGACGCCTTGTTGATGGCCTGGCGCATGATCAGCACGGCGCCGAGGGCGGTGAGCGAAACGGCCATGGTGACGATGGCCGCCAGGGTCATCAGCAGGTTGCGCCGTAGGTTGCCGCCGGTCTCGCGGACGACGTAGCTGGCGGACAGGGCCATCTACGCGCCCATCCCGTACACGCCCCGGGCCTGGTCCCGGATCACGGTGCCCCGGTCGAGCTCGATGACCCGCCGGCGCATGGAGTCGACGATCGTGTTGTCGTGGGTGGCCATCAGCACCGTGGTGCCGGTCCGGTTGATCCGGTCCAGCAGCCTCATGATGCCGGCCGTGGTCGCCGGGTCCAGGTTGCCGGTCGGCTCGTCGGCCAGCAGGATCAGCGGCCGGTTGACGAAGGCCCGGGCGATGGCGACCCGCTGCTGCTCGCCGCCGGACAGCTCGTGGGGCAGGTTGGACAGCTTCTTGCCCAGCCCCACCAGGTCCAGGATCTGCGGGACCTGGGAGCGGACCACGTTGCGGGGCCGGCCGATCACCTCGAGGGCGAAGGCCACGTTC
>JAKAXG010000241.1 GCA_021827225.1 Actinomycetes bacterium
TGTTCTCGTTCGGGGGAGGCCTGTTCATCCCGCTCAGCCAGTTCTCCCCGGCGCTTCGGACCATGGCCTCCTTCACCCCCCTCTACGGTCTCAACCAGATCGTCCACTACCCGCTGGCGGCCGGGTCGTTCCACTGGGCGTGGGTCGCCAACCTGGTGGCCTGGCTGGTGGTGTTCGTCGTCGGGGCGGCGTGGCGGTTCAGCCGTGACACGGCGCGGGTGTGAGCCGGCGCCCATCTCCTGTCACAGCAACTGCAACTAGCGACTGGGAGTGTCGGGTGTCTCCCGCCGGGTAACTGCACGGGGTGAAGCCCGTCTCCCCCGACCCTCGGGAAGGATCCCCGCCCTACCGCCCAATGGCCGACATACCTGTAGGTATGGGGCCCGAGGGAGTGGTTCTGGACCCGGTCAGGAGGCGCTGTTACGTGGCGTGCTCGCGGAGCAATTGGCTGGCGGTCATCGACATGGACACCCTGCAGGTCGAGGCCACCGTGGCGGTGGGCACCGAACCCATCGCCGTGGTCCACGACCCGGTGCGGGACCGGATCTTCACGACCGACGCCCGCACCTCGACCCTCTCCGTCGTCGACGGTGCCACCCTGGAGCTGATCGGGCAGGTGGCGGTGGGCGCCTACTGCGCCGGGGCCGGCATCCACGTCGGCCGGCGCAAGGTGCTCACCGGCAACACCGCCGACGGGACCGTCACCATGGTGGACGCCGACTCCCTGGCCGTACTGGCCACCGTCCCGGCCCGCTTCGCCTCCGGCAGCATCGCCGTGGACGAGGCCCGGGACCGGGCCTACGTCGTCAACTTCGGCGACGACACCGTCACGGTCATCGACACCGACGAGAACCGTTCGCTCACCACCGTCCCGGTGGGGGCCGCCCCGTGCAAGATCGACCTCGACCCCGACCGCGGCGTCGGCTACGTGGCCAATTCCCTCACCAGCGAGCTGGCCGTGCTCGACCTGGAGGAGCTGGTGGTCACCGACCGCATCCCGGTGGAGCGGGCACCCGTCGGCCTGGCCGCCTGCGGCGACCGGGTGTACGCGGTCAACCGGGGCGCCGGCAGCGTCAGCATCATCGGCTCGGCGGACCATTCGGAGTGGGGGCGGATCCCGGTGGGCGACGCCCCCGGGGACGTGGCCGTCGACCGCGATGGCCGCACCCTGTACGTCTCCAACGCCGGGTCCTGCGACGTGTCCGTGGTGGTGGACCTGCTCGACGATCCGGCTCCCGTGCCGGAGGCCCCGACCGGCGGGCTCTCGGACCTGGTCGGTTCCCGGCTGCCGCCGTGGGATCTCTACGACGCCCGCACCGGCGGCCGGATGACCAGCGAGGCCTGGGCCGGCCACAAGTACATCCTCAACTTCTTCGCCAGCTGGTGAGGCCCGTGCAATGCGGAGGCGCCCGTCATCGAGGAGGTGCGCCGACGTGCCGGCCGGTTCGGTCTGGAAGTGATCATGGTGAATGTCTGGGAGCACGTGGCGGCTCAGCAGGAGGCGCTCAACTTCTGCGGGATCTACGGGCTGAGCGGCCCGCTGGCTCTCGACGACCACCGCTACATGAAGTCGCTGGGCGTAGCGGGCGTGCCGTTCAACGTCCTTGTCGACGAGGCCGGGATGGTCCGCGGGGCGGGGTTCACCACTCCCGAGGAGATCGACGGCGCCCTGCCGCTGCTCGGCCTGCCCCGCCTGCAGGACCTGCCGGCGAAGGGGGAGCCGCCTAGCTGACCCGCACGGCGGCCGGCCCGTCCCCGATCTCGCCGACCTCCCACCAGCCGTCGGCGACGAGCGCCGCCGACGAGGCCGGGTCGACCGCCGCCAGCAGGCCTCCCGAGGTCTGGGGGTCGAGGACCAGTGCCTCCGCTTCGGGTCCCGCGTCGGAGAGCAGGTGCTCCCCCAGGTAACCCCGGTTGCGGGCCTCGCCGCCGGTCTTCACGCCCTGCGCCGCCAGGTCCGCGGCCCGGGGGTAGAGCGGCAGGCTGGAGGCGTCGATCACCGCGGTGACACCCGAGCGTTCGGCCATCTCCCAGCCGTGGCCGGCCAGGCCGAACCCGGTGACGTCGGTGACGGCGTGCACCGGACCCCGCCCGTCGGCGCCGGGGCGGCCTCCGGCCACCGCCGTCAGGGCGCGGGCCGCCCCGTCGTTGAGGGTGCGCATCCCGGCGATGGCGGCCCGCTTGGCGTCCTCGTCGTCGCCGGCCAGGACTATCCCGGTGCCGAGCGGCTTGGACAGCACCAGCCGGTCGCCGGGACGGGCCCCCGACTTGCTCCACACCCGCCCCGGGTGGACCACCCCCTGCACGGCCAGCCCGAAGATCGGTTCCGGCGAGCGGATGGTGTGGCCACCGGCGACCGTGCCGCCGGCCCGGCGCACCGTCTCCGCGGCGGCGGTCAGGATCTCACCGATGGTCTCCGGGGGCATCTCCTCCGGGAAGGCGGCGATGTTGAGGGCCAGCACCACCCGCCCGCCCATGGCGAACACGTCGCTGCAGGCGTTCGTCGCGGCGATGGCCCCGAAGTCGGCCGGGTCGTCCACCAGCGGCGGGAAGAAGTCGGTGGTGGACACCAGGGCGGTGTCGTCGCTCAGCTTGTACACGGCGGCGTCGTCGAAGGGGGCCAGGCCCACCAGCAGCGAGCCGTCGGTCCCTGCCGCCAGCTCCCGCACCAGGCGGCCCAGGGGAGCGCCGCCCCACTTGGCCGCACACCCGCCGCAGGTCGTCCATTCGGTGAGCTTCACCTTGTCAGACTATCGGCGGTCACCCGCACGCTATTCCCCGCCTCCCGGGCCTGCAGCCGGCCCGCCCGGCATGCGGGGCCCGGCGATGCGCAGGTCACCGCGTCTCCGGGTCACCCCCCTGGAGTCGAGGTGGGCCAGCAGCGGCAGGACGTGCTTGCGGCTGCTGCCGAGGGCGTCGCGGGCGTCGCCTACGGTGAAACCGTCGGGGCGGTCGTCCAGCAGGCCCCGCAGGACCAGCATCGCCGAGTCCACCGCCGCCGACGCGTACCAGGTGTCGCCGGCCTGGACGGCCAGGCCCGACCGTTCGAGCTCGCGCAGCGCCCCGCGGTCGGACAGGGGCAGGGCGGGCGGGGCCCACTTGCCGTCCTCCAACTCGCCGAGCACCCGCTGGGCGGCCTGGCTGAGCCCCTGGCCGGCCAGGTCGGCGGCCACCGCCCGGCCGTCGCGGACGGTCACGCCGGGTAGGCCGGCCTTGAGCAGCGCCCGTTCCCGCTCGTCGAGGACCGCCAGGTCCACTCCCGTGGGGCCGGCCGCGCTGCAGCGCTCGCCGAGCGCCGCCCGGGTGGCGGCCAGGGCGGCCGGGTCGACCGCCCAGCGGCCGACGGTCGGCTCCACCGGCTCGCCGCTGATGAGCGACAGGTGGCCGGCGTCGACCCACCCCCGCTCCCTGATCAGCCGCTCCGTGGAGCGCGACGGCACGGCCCGCGCCGCCGGCAGCACCGGCTCGACGTCGAGCACCTCCCCGCCCCCGACCGTCTCGAAGCGGCCGGCCTCGCGGAGCACGTACCGGTCCCCGGGGACGAGCGGTATGCCGCCCCGGTCCCTGACCCAGAACCGCACCGCCGCCTGCTCCCCGGGCTCGATCCGCGAGGCGCCGAGCACCCGCATCTTGACCGGGAACTCGCCGCTGCCCACGTACACGGTGTAGGCGCCGCGCCGTTCCACGGTGTGCTCCACCGAGGCCAGCACGGCCAGGGAGGCGTCGAAGCAGCTGGTCAGGTGCCACTGGTCGGGCTTGACCAGGGCCTGGCCCCGGCCCACCTGGTGGTGGGCCACCCCGTTCAGGTTGACGGCCAGGCGCCGGCCCGGGGCGGCCCGGGTCAGGGCGGAGTGGTGGCTCTGCAGCGAGCGCACCCGCCCGGCGTGACCCCCCGGCAGTACCACTGTCTCTTCGTCGACGGCGATCGAGCCCCCGGTCAGGGTGCCGGTCACGACCGTACCCGAGCCGCGCACGGCGAAGGACCGGTCGACCCACAGCCGGGGCCGGCCCCGGTCGGCGGCGGCGGGGGTCCGCTGCACCAGCCGGTCGAGGGCGTCGCGCAGGTCGGCCACCCCCCGCCCGGCGGGAACGTCGACCTGCACCGTCTCCGCCCCGGCCAGGAACGTGCCGGCCAGGTGCTCCTCGAGGTCCAGCGCCACCAGCTCGGCCCAGTCCTCCTCGACCAGACCGACCTTGGTCAGGGCCACCACCCCGTGGGAGATGCCCATCAGCTCCAGGATCCGCAGGTGCTCCTCGGACTGCTCCTTCCACCCCTCGGTGGCCGCCACCACGAACAGGCAGGCGTCCACCGAGCCGACGCCGGCCAGCATGTTGCGCACGAACCGGCCGTGCCCGGGGACGTCCACGAAGGCCACCTCCCGCCCGGAGGGGAGGGTCGTCGCCGCGAAACCCAGGTCGATGGTGAGCCCCCGGGCCTTCTCCTCGGGCCAGCGGTCCGGGTCCACGCCGGTCAGCGCCCACACCAGGGTGGACTTGCCGTGGTCCACGTGCCCGGCGGTCGCCACCACCCTCACGCGGTGAGCGCCTTGGCCAGGGCCGGGTCCTGCTCCTCCGACACGGTGCGCAGATCGCAGATGGTGCGGCCGTCCTTCACGTGGGCGATCACCGGCGGCGACGCCCGGCGCAGCCGGGAGGTGACGTCGCCGTCGAAGGCCACCCCGGCGGAGGGGATGGTGACCGACGGCAGGGTCCCCCCGCCCATCACCGACGAGCAGTCCACCACCCGGCCGGCGCCGAGGGCCTCCGCCCGGCGGCGCAGGGCGGCCACCGGGGCGGTGGCCATCCGCCACAGCGGCAGCGTCCGGCCGGCGTCACGGCGCAGGTAGGCCAGGGCCACCTCCTGGAGGGACTCGAGGACCAGGCCGCCGGGGCGCAGCGCCCGGGCCAGCGGGTGCCTCCGGCACCGCTCCACCAGGTCCCGCCGGCCGGCGATCACCCCGGCCTGGGGTCCACCGAGCAGCTTGTCGCCGCTGAAGGTCACCAGCGCGGCGCCCGCCGCCAGGGTCTGGCGGGCCGCCGGCTCGCCGACCAGCCAGCTGGGAGGGCCGCCGGGCAGCCACGGGCACCCGGCGTCGAGCAGCCCCGACCCGAGATCGACGACCACCGGCGGCCCCAGGCCGGCCAGCGGGCCCACACCGACCGACTCGGTGAAGCCGGTGATGGCGTAGTTGGAGGTGTGGACCTTGAGCACCACGGCGGTGTCGGGGCCGGCCGCCGCCTGGTAGTCGGCCAGGCGGGTCCGGTTGGTGGTGCCCACCTCCACCAGCCTGGCCCCGGACTGGACCAGCACGTCGGGGACCCGGAACCCCCCTCCGATCTCCACCAGCTCGCCCCGGCTGACCAGCACCTCCCGGCCGGGGGCCAGCACCGAGAGGGCGAGGAGGATGGCGGCCGCCCCGTTGTTGACCACCAGGGCGGCCTCGGCGCCGCACGCCCGGGCCATGAGCGAGGCGGCGTGGGCGGAGCGGTCCCCCCGCCGGCCGGTGAGGATGTCGAGCTCCAGGTTGGTGTAGCCCCCCGGGCGGTCCACCGCCAGGGGGGCCCGGCCCAGGTTGGTGTGGAGCAGCACGCCGGTGGCGTTGATCACCGGCTGCAGCAGGCCCCGGCTGAACCGGGCGGCGGCGTCGGCGGCGGCGGCCAGGATCCGCTCGGGATCCGGCGGCTGCGCTTCCGGGGCCGCCCCCACCTCGGCGGAGATGGCCCGGCGGGCCAGCTCGACGAGGACGGGATGGGGGAGCCCGGTGCCGGCCAGCTGTCTGGCCACGTAGTCCACGGAGGGAGCCCGGCTGGTCACCGGACCAAAAGTACCCAGCCCAGCGGCCGAGCGGCGTAGCATCTCGGGCGGAGGTGTCCGGGCACCTGGTGGGCTCCACCGCCTTCAAAGCGGCTGGCTGCGGCGATCCCGCAGCGGCGGGTTCGATTCCCGTCCACCTCCGTCTCCAGCCCCTCCGGACGGGGCTGTTTCCCGGCAGCTTCGCGGAGGTGGATTCCGTCCGGCCTCCGGAGGGTACCTACACTGCGCTATGCAGGCTGACGGACACTCCCGGAGGTGGGCGCAGTGAAACTGGGCGATTGGCCGGTCATACGCCAGGTCACCGGCGCCGACCGCAGCGGACGGGGTGCCGCGGTGGCGTCGCCCCGCACCAAGAAGCTGATCGCCCGGCTGGCGGAGGCCGACAAGGTCGTGAAGTCGGTCTGCCCCTACTGCGCCGTGGGCTGCGGCCAGAACGTCTACGTCAAGGACGAGAAGGTCATCCAGATCGAGGGCGACCCGGACTCCCCGGTCAGCCGGGGCCGGCTGTGCCCCAAGGGTTCGGCCAGCCTGCAGCTCACCACCGGATCGGCCCGCCGCTACGACGTCCTGTACCGGCCGCCGCACGCCACGGAGTGGCAGACCCTCGACCTGGACACGGCCATGGACATGGTCGCCGACCGGGTCATCGAGACCCGCCGGCGGACCTGGCAGTGGGAGGACGGCGGGAAGCGGGTGCGGCGCACCATGGGTATCGCCAGCCTGGGCGGCGCCACCCTGGACAACGAAGAGAACTATCTGATGAAGAAGCTCTACACCGCCCTGGGAGCGGTGCAGATCGAGAACCAGGCCCGCATATGACACTCCTCCACCGTCCCCAGTTTGGGGACATCGTTCGGTAGGGGAGGCGCCACCTCCTTCCAGCAGGACCTGCAGAACGCGGACTGCATCGTGATCCAGGGCTCCAACATGGCCGAGGCC
>JAKAXG010000242.1 GCA_021827225.1 Actinomycetes bacterium
CTTCGTCAGCCGCAGCGGCGGGGGAGCCGTCAGGCTGATCACCCCCGACCGGGAGACGTTCACCGCCGCCATCACCGCCGCCGGCGGGCAGGTCAGCGCCGGCGACGGCGGGTCGTTGACCGTCGCTGGGATGTCCGCCCCCCAGATCGGCGACCTGGCCGCCCGGGACGGTCTGCGGGTGCACGAGCTGGCGCCGATCGCCGCGTCCCTGGAGGACGCCTTCATGGAGTTGACCCAGGACGAGGTGGAGTACCGCCCGTCCACCATGGCCGGCGCCGTCGGCGCCGGCGGGAAGGAGTGACCGGGATGACCCAGGCCATCCAGACCGCCCCGCTCGGGCGCTACCGGGTCAAGCACGTGCTCAGCTCGGAGCTGATGAAGCTGGTGACCCTGAGATCGACGGCCGTCACCCTCGGCCTGACCGTCGTCGCCGGCCTGTTGGTGACCGGGCTGGTCACCAACTCGGCCCTGCACCACACCCCGGACTGGTACATCGGCTTCGACCCGACACAGCAGGCCCTGACCGGCCTGATCGTCGCCGCCCTGACCGGCGGGGTGTTCGGGGCGCTGCTCGTGACCGGCGAGTACTCCAGCGGCACCATCCGGACGTCGCTGGCCGCCACCCCCAGGCGACCGGTGCTGCTGGTGGCCAAGACCGCGGTCACCGCCGCCGCCATGGTGGCGTTCTGCGAGGTTCTCAGCTTCGTGTCGTTCTTCCTCGGCCAGGCCGTCCTGTCGAGCGGCGGGGCCCCGACGGCCAACCTGGGGACCGCCGGCGCGCTGCGCGCCGTGGTGATGACCGGGCTGTTCATCGCCCTCATGGCCCTGATGTCGTTCGGTTTCGGTCTGATGTTCCGCAGCACCGCGGGGGCCATCGCCGCCTTCGTCGGCGTGGTGTTCGTGCTGCCGCTGGTGATGCGCGGCATATCCGAACCCGACCTGCGGTACCTGCCGACCAACATCCTCACCAACTCGGTGATGAGCACCGTCCACCAGGGCCCGGGAGGGATCATCCGGCCGCTCTCGCCCGGCGTAGGCTTGCTGCTGATGGTGCTCTATGCGGCGGTCGCCGTCGCCGCCGGCGCCGTGCTGTTCATGAAGCGAGACGCCTGAGAGCAGGCCGGCACCGAGGAGGGCCTGAGTGCAGATTCAGATCCCTCAGGAGTGGACCGAGCAGGCCGGGCGCCTGGCCCGGGTGGTCCTCCGGGAGCCGTTCCACAGGCGCAGCTGGGCGGAGCTGGGATACTTCATCGTCAGCTCCGCCCTGGCCTGCGGGGCGGCGTTCGCCCTGGCCGTGCTGGGGACGGTCGGGCTGGCCTTCACGGTGGTGTTCGTCGGCGTCGTGATCGTCGCCGGCGGCCTGCGGGCCGCCCGGGGACTGGGCCGCTGGCAGCGGGCCCTGGCCCGCCAGGTCCTGGGCGAGGAGGTACCCGAGCCGGAGCCGTTCAGCGTCCGTCGCCCCGGGCTGTCCGGCTGGCTGCGGGCGTCGCTCGGCGATCGGGCCGCCTGGCGGGCGGTCGGCTACTTCGTGGCCAAGGTCCCGCTCACCATCTTCGGCGGGTGGTTCGCTCTGAGCATCTGGTTCGAGGCCATCTTCGGTATCGCCTCGCTCCTCACCGGCCGCACCGCCGCGGCCCGGTTCGGGCCCTTCGGCCGGCTGTTCTTCTACAGCGGCGGGCCGCCCCCCCGTCTGGTGACCTACGTCGGCGCTTTCGTGATCGGGGTGGTGCTCCTCTTCGTCGCCCCCTGGACCATGAGGCTGGTGGTGCAACTCGACCGGTGGATGATGCACCTCCTGCTCGGTCCCGACGCCGCCACCTCCCGGGTGAGAAGCCTGGAGGAGTCCAGGTCGAAGACCCTCGACGCCGCCGCCGAGACGCTGCGCCGTATCGAACGCAACCTGCACGACGGCACCCAGGCCCAGCTGGTGGCGCTGGCCATGAGGCTCGGCCAGGCCAAGGAGAAGCTCGACGACCTCCCGGCCGGGACGCAGGGCGGCGACGTCGACGCCATCCGCCGCCTGGTCGACGAAGCCCACCGGGGGGCCAAGGAGGCCATCACCGACCTGCGCGACCTGGCCCGGGGTATCCACCCGCCGGCGCTCGACACCGGGCTGGAGAACGCCCTGGCCACGCTGGCCGCCCGCAGCGCGGTGCCCACCGAGGTGACCGTGGCGATCCGGACCCGGCCGACCCCGGCCGTGGAGGCCATCAGCTACTTCTGCGCGGCGGAGCTGCTCGCCAACGTGGCCCAGCACGCCAACGCCTCCCGGGCGTCCCTGAGCTGCGCCGAGCACGGACCGTGGCTGCGGATAGTCGTGCGGGACAACGGGCAGGGGGGCGCCGCCATCAGCCGCGCCGGCTCGTCGTCCAGCGGGCTGGCCGGCCTGGCCGACCGGGTGGGCGCGGTGGACGGGCACCTCAGCATCGCCAGCCCCGCCGGCGGTCCCACCGCCGTCACCGTAGACCTGCCGTCCCGGTTCTGACCGTGGCCGCCGCCGACGCCATAACGGTGGTGATCGCCGAGGACTCCGCCATCCTGCGCGACGGTCTGGTCCAGCTGCTCACCGACCGGGGGCTGGTGGTGACCGGGGCGGTGAGCGACGCCGCCGGCCTCGAGGCGGCGGTGGCCGCCGACCCCCCGGACGTGGCCGTGGTCGACATCCGCATGCCGCCGAGCTTCACCGACGAGGGCCTGCGGGCCGCCCTGGCCCTGCGCCGCAGCCACCCCGGCGTGGGGATCCTGGTGTTCTCCCAGTACGTGGAGACCCGCTACGCGGCGGAGCTGCTCGCCGGCGGGGCGGCCGGGATCGGCTACCTGCTCAAGGACAGGGTGGCCGACGTCTCCGACTTCGTGGAGGCCCTGGTGCGGGTGGCCTCGGGGGGCACCGCCCTCGACCCGGAGGTCGTCACCCAGCTGATGGGGGCCTCGAGGCGCACCGACACCCTGGCCGGGCTGAGCGGGCGGGAGCGGGAGGTGCTGGCGTTGATGGCGGAGGGGCGGACCAACTCCGCCATAGCCGCCAGCCTGGTCATCTCCGAGGGGGCGGTGGAGAAGCACGTGGCCAATATTTTTTCCAAGCTGAACCTACCGGTGACCTCCACCGACCACCGCCGGGTGCTGGCCGTCCTGCGCTATCTGGAGGGATGACCGGCGTCCTGGTCGGATGACCGGCCGAGATGACCGACGACCCTGTTCGGGCCGGCGCCGGCGGGCGGAGGATGGGCCCAGACCTTCTGCCTGTGGAGGTGACCGATCGTGTCCGTGGGTTCCGCATACCCGGTCCGGGTGGACGCCACGCTGGACCAGGGCCTGAGCCGCTGGCTGTGGCTGGTGAAGTGGCTCCTGGCCGTACCGCACTACCTCGTGCTGTTCGTGCTGTGGATGGCCTTCGTGGTGGTGAGCGTCGGGGCGTTCTTCGCCATCCTGTTCACCGGCAGGTACCCGCCCTCCCTGTTCGAGTTCAACGTGGGCGTGCTGCGATGGAGCTGGCGGGTCGCCTACTACAGCTACGGGGCGCTGGGAACCGACCGCTACCCGCCGTTCACCCTGGCCGAGGTGCCCGACTACCCGGCCCATCTGGAGATCGACTACCCCGAGCACCTGTCCCGGGGGCTGGTGCTGGTGAAGTGGTGGCTGCTGGCCATCCCCCAGTACCTGATCGTGGCCGTTTTCGCCGGCGGCGGGGCGTGGGCGGCCTGGCAGACCGACCGCAACGCCGCCGGATGGGGCGGCGGTCTCATCGGCCTGCTGGTGCTGATAGCCGCCGTCGTTCTCACCGTCACCGGCCGCTACCCCCGGCAGATCTTCGACTTCGTGCTCGGCCTCAACCGTTGGGTGCTGCGGGTGGCCGCCTACGCGGCGCTGATGACCGACCAGTACCCGCCGTTCCGGCTGGACATGGGCGGCCACGAGGCTCTCGCCACGATGACCGTTCCCCGGCCCCCCGGGGCGGGCCCGGGTACGGCCACGGCGGCCTCGTCGGCCCCGTCGGCGGCCACCCTGCTCGAGCAGCCGGGACCGCCCGCCCCGCCCGCCAGCCTGCTCGGGCAGCCGGGACCGTCCGGACCGCCCGCGCCACCCGCCCCGCCCGGGCCGCCCGCCCCGTCTTCCCGGCCGATCCGGCCGACCGGGCCGCCCCCAGCCGGCGGGTGGACGGCGCTCAGGATCGTCTCGGTGGTGGCCGGCTGCCTCATGGTCGTGATCTCGTTGGGCCTGCTGGCCGCCGGCGGGGCGGCGTCCTGGATGGACAACACCCAGCGCGACGCGGCCGGCTACCTCACCAGCGATCCGCACCCGTTCGTCACCTCCGGCTACGCCATCACCAGCGACCGCATCGATCTCGGCACCTCCGGGGTGGTGGCCCCCGCCAGCTTCCTCGGGACGATCAGGTTCACGGTGACCGGGCAGAACCCCACCCCGGACGTCTTCGTCGGTATCGCCCCGCGCGTCCTGGCCGACCGCTACCTGGCCGGGGTGGCCCGATCCGTGGTCACCGACTGGACCGGTGACACCACCGGCTACCGCCAGCAGGCGGGCGGGCCGCCGCTGACCCCCCCGACCGACTCCCGCATCTGGGTGGCCTCGGCGACCGGGAGCGGCACCCAGACCCTCACCTGGAAGCCGACCAGCGGTGACTGGCTGGTCGTGGTCATGAACCGCGACGCCACCCCGGGGCTGGTGGTCACCGCCACCGCCGGCGCCACCATCCCGTCACTCGGCTGGATCGCCGGCGGTCTCTTCGCCGCCGGGGGCATACTGCTGCTGGGCGGGGCGGTGCTGGTCATCCTCCCCGTGGTCAGGACCGGTCGGCGCCCCGACTCTCCCCGCCGCGTCCCGTGACCCCGGGGCTTCCCGGAACACACCGTTGCGGCTTCGTGTGAGACCCCGCTCGTCGACACGTTCATAGAGCAGGGTGGCACCGGCTGCATCTCGAGTCTGCCCCCGCCCGCGTTCGCCACCACACTGCAGGCCCTCCGCAGCAGCTGATCATGACCCCTCCCCCGACCTGGACCGGTCCGGCTGCCGGGCGTCACGGAGTCTCAGTGGCCGACGCCGGCCAGCACCGCCTCCAGCACGGACTGGTCCGGAGCCGGCGGAGGGGGGTCCTCGACCAGGCAGCGGATGTGCCTGACCGCGTCAGCCAGACGGGAACCGCTGATCAGGGGGGTGTGGGCGCTCACGATCGCCGTCGGATTGAGCCTCTCGATCCGGGTGACGCTGGCCTGGTAGCGGACCGGGTCGACGATCGACAGCCAGGGGGAGAGGGCGTGGTGGGCGAAGAAGGAGATGCCCTCCTCCCACGCCGACGGGTCCAGCTCGGCGACATGGTCCACCGGCTGGGCCGGCATGGGCGTGGCGAACGCGTCCGACGCCCAGTACACACCCGTCCGGCTGTCGAAAAGGCCCCGGGTCGTGGGGCTGTCGAAGACCGGTGGGCGCATGGCGTACAGCACCCGGTCGCCGGCGTCGAACGAGTCCCCGTCGCCGACCCAGCGCATCCGTTCCGGCGGAACGCGCAGGGTGCTGCCCATGCGTTCGACGGCCGCCCAGCTCGTGACCAGGGTGGCGTTGCGGCACAGGTCCAGCACCTCGGCCAGGTTGCCGGTGTGGTCGTCGTCGTCGTGGGACAGGAACACCCACGCCACGTCGGCCGGGTCGACGATCGCCGCCATATCCGCCAACCAGGCCGCCCGGTCGGAGTGGATGCCGGTGTCGACGATGACCGGTTGGCGGCCGCGGATTATGAGCGAGTTGAGGTGGACGGACAGCGGCGCGGCAAATCCCACCTGCGCGCTGCGCAACAGGAACGTGTCGGGCGCCACCTCCATGGGCGGCAGGTGCAGGGGGGTTTCGGGTTCGAAGGCCACCGGGGCTCCTTTCCATGGGTGACGGCCGTGAAGCCCACTCCACCGGGCGGTGGTCCGCTTGGAGGCCTGATGTAGATCGTGTGGAGCTTGTGGCTCGCGCATCCCCACGCCGGCTCCACGGCGATGACCGGCTCCCCTTCGTGGCCGGATCCGGTGCGCCGCTTCCGTTCAGGCGTCTACCTTGGGCCCGTGGCCGACGAGGGCGCTGCCTTCCCCGTGGGCAGCGAGGACGACAAGGAGCTGCTCCTGCAGTGGCTGGCCTACCTGAGAGGGGCGGTCCTGCGTAACCTGACCGGCCTTGATGACGAACGGGCCCGCTGGCAGCCCGACGGAAAGCTCATCCCGCTGATCGGGGTGGTCAACCACCTCACCCGTGTGGAGTGGAGATGGATCGACGGCGGCTTCCGGGGAAAGGACGTCGGCCGGTCGGAGGAGGAGTTCCGTCCCGGCGGTGACCTGACGCTCGAGGCGGTGCTAGGCGCCTACCGGGCCCGGGCGATGGTCACCGAGGAGGTCGTGCGCTCGCTGCCGTTGTCGCAACGGGCCGACCCGGCCGGTTGGGCCGAGGGACATGACCTTCGCTTTGTCCTCCTGCACCTCATCAACGAGACGGCGCGCCACGCCGGCCATGCCGACGCCATCCGGGAACTGCTGGACGGGAGCACGGGGGAGTAGCGCGCCGCCGGCAGGGCTGAGCGAGTCGCCGGTCGAGAGGTGAATCTTTCCGTCGCCTGGGGGGAGGATCCACCTCTCGCCGTGCGGACACGGGCCCGGGAGCACCCGCCGGCGGGCGGGCCGGTCAGCCCCTGTCCGGTCAGCCACTGGCCGGTCGGCCACTGGCCGGTCGGCCGCTGTCC
>JAKAXG010000243.1 GCA_021827225.1 Actinomycetes bacterium
AACGGGGGAGCGGCCCTTTCGCGTGCGCGGTTCTCCGTGCCGCTCTTCTAGAATCTGCATCCTGGTGGCAACCCCTAGTCAATGTCTATCGGTCGTCGTGCCCTGCTACAACGAGGAAGCGACGATCAAAGAGCTGCTGACCCGCGTGCTGGACTCCCCGTGGGTGGCCGAGGTGGTCGTCGTCGACGACTGCTCTACCGACGCCAGCCGCGATGTGGTCCGGTCCATCTCCGACCCCCGGGTTCGCCTGGTGGAACAGCCCCGGAACGGAGGCAAGGGATCTGCTCTCCGGCGGGGTTTCGGCGAGGTCAGCTCCGACTTCGTCATCATCCAGGACGCTGACCTCGAGTACGACCCGGCTGAGTACCCCAAGATGCTGGAGCCGCTGCTGGACGGTCAGGCGGATGTGGTGTTCGGGTCCCGGTTCATGGGCGGCGAGCCGCACCGGGTGCTGTATTTCTGGCATTCCGTCGGGAACCGGTTGCTGACCATGGCGTCCAACGCCTTCACCAACTTGAACCTGACCGACATGGAGACCTGTTACAAGGCTTTCCGGCGTGAGGTCCTGGTCAGCCTCGACCTGCAGGAGCCCCGCTTCGGGGTGGAACCGGAGATCACCGCGAAGGTCGCCCGCGGCCGTTGGCGGGTCTTCGAGGTGGGGATCAGCTACGCCGGGCGGACCTACGCCGAGGGCAAGAAGATCGGATGGCGGGACGGTATCGAGGCGGCCCGGTGCATCGTGCGGTACTCGCCGCTGTGGAGTCGCCGCCGATGACCCGTCCGGTCCCGTAGAGGAGCCGCCCGTGACCGCTGGGGGCAGGGCCGGTGCATCCGGCCGGGTGGCGTTCCGCCTGGTTGTCGTCGCCGGGATCGTGGTGGCCTCCGGGGCCGTCCTGGCCGTCTGGGTGGCCCGTGCCGTGCGGACCTCCACGCAGCTGGGGGCTCCGGTCCTGGCCCGCCAGTACCGCACCAACCTCGAGCAGTTCCACTGCCTGGTGGCCGAGGTCCACCGTGAGGTGCCCCGCGGCTCGGCGGTCTACATAGGCGGAGGCTACGACGGCCAGGTGCTCTCGGAACTGGTGGTGCGCTGGGCCGAGCCGGCTCCGAGCGGCCGGGCCGCCTGGCGCCTGGCGCTGCGGCGGACCGGGCCGTGCGCCGGCGAGCAGGTTCGGGCGTCGAGGACATGACCGGCCTGCTTCTCGCCGCCGCGGTCCTGGCCTGCGGAACGGCCCCGGCGCTCGCCGTGGGCGGGATGAGTCCCTCCACCCCGTTCCTGATCCCCCTGGCCGCCGCCCTGGTTGCCGGGATCGGGGCGGTAGGGGAGTTCCTGGCCGCCGGTTCCTTCGCCGTCTGGTTGGCCGCCGCAGCCCTGGCCGCGAACGTGGCGGCCGGCGCCGTGCTGGTGGCCCGGCGCCGGCCCGGGCGGCGCCGGGGCGGACGCCGGGCGGGGCCGGACTGGCTGGAGGCAGCGGTGGTCGCCGCCGCCTCCGCCTGGCCGTTGGCCGTGCTGGCCGCTCCGATCATCGGCTACGACACCCAGGCCATATGGCTGCCCCACGCGGCGATGGTCTATGCCGGGCACGCGACCCTGGTGCGGGACCTGACCAACCCCCTCTACGCCGGCTCCAACCCGGACTACCCGCCGCTGGCCCCGGCGGCCATGGCCGTCGGTTACCTGGTGGGCGGGAAGGTGGACCAGCATCTGGCGGTGGTGGTGGTGGCCGTCCTCAACGCCTGCGCCACCGGGCTGGCGGCCAGCGGGCTGCTGCGGTTGCTGCCCGACCGGTTGCCGGCCGGCCGCCGACTCGGCTGCCTGGCGGTGGTGGCCGGGCTGTGCGGAGCGGTATTCGGTGTCGGGGGTCAGTTCGCCGTCAACGGCTACGCCGACGTCCTGTGGGCCACCGCTGCCGCGTCGGCGGTGGTGTTCGGCCTCCTGCTACCGCCCGAGCGGCGCAACCTGGCGGTCGGCGGCTTCTGCCTGGCGGTTGCCGCTCTCACGAAGAATGAGGGTTTGGCCACGTCCCTCGTCATCGGTGTCCTCATGGCCTGGCGGGTGTGGCGTCCGGCCGGGGGGATCCGCGACGCCATCCGGGCCCTGGTTCTCGCCGGGTTGCCGTTCATACCGGCCGCGGTGTGGCAGATCGCCGTCCGGTTGCGCCACATCGCCGACGCGTTCTTTGCCTCCCGGTCCGGCCAGGCGGCGGCCTACCGGCTGGGTGCGACGGTCCCGGCCATGTGGGACCGGCTCTACCTGTTCCCGGTGGCGCTGGCGGTGGCGCTCGCCGGCCGCTGGGTTCTCGGTTCCCACCGGCGATCGCTCGGCATCGGTCCGTCGCTGCTCCTGTGGATCGTGGCCGCCTGGGCCGTCCTGGCTCTGGTCGTCACCTACACCTTCGGATCGCTCAGGATCCACTGGTGGCTCGCCACCAGCGTCAACCGCACGACCATTTTCACGAACCTGGTGTTCCTGCTGGACATGGTGACCTGGACCGTTGTCGCTCTGGCCGGGGCCGGGCCGCCCCCGGCCGGGCGTCACTTCGCCGGCCGGCGCAGTTCCCGGACCCGGCGGCCGAGCCGGTCCCACCCGGCGGCCGCGGCGAGCAGCGCCGCCGCGGTGGCGAGAGCGATCCACAGACCCCAGGTCCATGCCGCCGGTTCGTAGGTGAGCACTATCCGGTGCCGCCCGGGACCGACGGTCACGGCGAGCATGGCGCGTGCCCAGGACCGCACCGCCACGGGCCTCCCGTCCACGGTTGCGTGCCAGCCGGGCATGTCGGAGATGTGGAAATGGACGCTTCGCGTGCCGGCGGCGTCCACGGTTGCCTGCAGGCGGTTCGGCGCCGCCCAGGTGTAGGGCAGTGGCGTCCCGGCCGCTTCGAGCGCGGCCCCGGGCCGCCCGGCGGTGACCAGCCCGGCCCCGGGCACCCGCCACACCCCCACGCCCTGGATGGTGGTGGCCAGAACCGCCCCGGAAGGGGCGCGCGACCCGGCAGGTACGAGCACGTAGCCCACACCGAACTCGCGCGCCAGGCCGACCGAGTCGACGCTGGCGCAGAAGTTGTTGATGCCGATGACACCGGGCTGACCGGTCGCCGCCCCCCAGGCGTGGAACCAGGCCTTTGGCACCACCGGGTCGTAGGCGGCCAGCTCCGACACCGCGTAGGCCGAGTTGGCCTCGGCCAGGATCCCCAGGTTGGGTTGCTGCACCAGCGACGGGCACTTGAAGAAGCCGACCCGGGCCGGCCCGACAGCCTGCTGGTAGGCCCGTTCGGCGGCAGTGGTGACGAAGCCGTGGGCCGACGAGGACCACAGGTCGGGAGTGGCGGTGAGCAGGAAGGCCAACTCGGCCACCGCTACGAGGGCCACCGCCGTCCGGGCGTGGACACCGCTCGCCGCCCGGGCGTGCCGGCCGGCCCGGCGCCGTCCCAGCACCAGGCCGACCCCGACCAGACCGGCGGCGGCCGCCACCCCCGGGACGATGAGGCTGTGCAGGCGCTCTTCCTGTACGGCCTGGCCGCCTCTGAAGTGGCTGGTGGCCGTGGCCGCCCACAGACTGGCCACCAGCACGGCTCCGAGGGTGGCCGCCACCGCGAAGGTGTTCCGCACCAGCCTCTCCCCCCGCCGGTCGATCAGGGTCTGGAATCCGACGCCGGCGAGGGCGGCCAGCACCAGGTCCAGGGGGATCACCGCCCGGTCCCAGAGGATCAGCTTGAGCCCCGGGGCGCTCCCCACCACCTTGGCAACGGTCGAGGAGTAGACGAGGGCGGCGCAGCCGAGCCCGACCACGGCCATAGCCATCACCTCGGCCCTGCGCCAGCAGCACACGACCGCTACCGCGGCCAGGCACATCGCCCCCAACCCGACGTAAGAAGCCGCCTCGTAGTAGTTGCGCGACCCGAAATAGGGGTGGTGCAGGATCGGCAGGCCGTAGAAGGTGGCGGTCGCCAGGTTGACCACGTTGGTGGGGGGGAGTGGCAGGTAGCCGGTTGAGGCGGTGTGCGATGAGCCGGCGATGACCTGCAGGCTGGGCAGCAGCACCGGGGCCGACAGCCCCATACCGCCCAGCACTGCGCCGAGCAGAGCGGCCCCTCGGCGGACCGCGTCGCCGATCGCACGCTGGCTGTACGCCCGGCGGACCAGCAGGACCAGGGCGAAGACGGCGCCGCAGACCAGGGAGATGATGATGCTCTCAGGGTGACCGCCGAGCACGGACAGTGCCACGAACACCGCCATCAGGGCGGCCCACCGGACCGGGTGACGGCCCTTGACGACCATCACGATGGCCCCGAGGACCCAGCCGAACCAGCAGAAGACCCCGTCGTGGGGCCAGCCCAGCCAGGCCGTGAACGCCCCACTCAGCTCGAAGATGGTCCCGGCCGCGGTGGCGGGGACCAGGCGCATCCCGACGGCACGCAGCAGGAACATGACGCCGGTGCCGGCCAGGAGCAGCTTTACCACCACGGTGACCGTGTAGGCCAGGTGGAGCGGGAACAGGTAGCTGACGGCCGTGGGGAGACTGAACGACGCGGCCTGGAAGTTGAAGGCCAGGGGTAGCCCGAGCCCGGCGAAGTGGTTCCACAGCGGCAGGTGCCCGGCGTGGACCTGAACCCAGCTCAGGTCGGTCCAGGGGATCATCTCCTGGATCTGGTCGCTCGACACCACATTGTGCAGGGGGGTGCCCGGCACCGACCCGAAGCCGAACGCCGAGAGCAGTTCGTAGTCGCCCAGCGACGTTCCCCGGGCCAGTGTCGGGGCCAGGTAAGCCATCCCGGCGACGAACAGCCACAGCACCGCCAACGCGTGGGACACCACGGGACCCGGCCGGTCCCGCCACCGGGTGGTCCCGGTCTCATCGCCCACGAGGGGGGCGGCCCCCGCTCTCGTCCCGATCGCCTGGCCCAAGCCGTCCAACTCTAGCCGACCGCGGTTCCGGCGCGCCTGCCCGGGTGCTCCGGCTTCGACCGGGGAGGAGGCCGTTGATAGGCTGGCGCCAGGTGGCATGGGATCGACCTAGATGAGTCTTTCGTATCACGTGTACGTCAGCGACCGTGGCAACATCTTCATGACGGAGATCGCGGCGTTGCTGGCGGCGGCTCTCGGCGACCTCGGATACAGCACCGTCTTTCCGGCTCCGGGTCTGCCCGAGCGGGGGCGGGACCGGGTGAACCTGGTGGTCGCCCCGCACGAGTTCTACCCGCTCCAGCGGGGGATCCAGGAGTCGGACCTGCTCAGGGCCGCCGAGACCGCCGTGTCGGTGGGGGTGGAACAGCCCGGGACCTCGTGGTTCAACCTGGGCGCCCACTACTCGAGCGTGGCCCCGGCGGTGCTGGATATCAGCCGGGTGGCGGTGGCCGAGCTCGACCGCAGGGGCATTCCGGCCCGCCACCTGCAGCTCGGCTACCACTCCAGTTGGGATCTGTGGGGGGGTGACACTGACCGGGCCCGCGGGACCGATGTGCTCTTCCTCGGGTCGATGACGACCCGCCGGGACGCCATCCTCGCGGCCGCTGCACCGTACCTGTGGGACTGTCGATCGGACGTCCGTCTGTTCGAGTTCCCCCGGCCCATGGATGAGCCGCGGGGCCATTTCGTGGCCTCGCGCGACAAGTGGCGGCTCCTCGCCGACTCCCGCATCCTGCTGAACGTCCACCGCAACGAGGTTCCGTACTTCGAGTGGGTTCGCACCCTCGAGGCGGTGGTCAACGGGTGCCTGGTCGTCACCGAGCCCTCCGACGAGTACGGGCCCCTCACCGTCGGGGAGCACTTCCTCGCGACACCGTGGGATTCCATGGGCCCCTACGCCGCCAGCCTGCTCGTCGATGAGGACCTGCGGCGGGAAATGACCGTGGCGGCCTACGACCTGGTCAGGTCCAAGCTGGAGATGGGAGCGATCCTCGAACCCATCTGTGCCGAGATGGAAGCCGCTGGCCGCCGTTTGGCGCCTCCCCGGCCGGCCCTGACCGTCGTCCAGGAGCCCCAGCCGGCCGCTCCGTCCCCCAACCCGCTGGTTGAGGACGTGCTGGCCAGCGAGACCCGGGTCCGGGCCCGGATCAAGGAGCTCATCGACAGCGAAACCGCGCTGATCCGCCGGGTGGAGGCCCTCCAGGCCCGCCTTGCCCGGGGTGACGCCGAGCACGCCGACGTCACCGAGACCCCTTCATGGGCCGGCTTCGAGCCGAAGGTGTCGGTGCTCATCACCTCCTACAACAGCGAGACCTTCCTAGCCGGTGCCCTCATGTCGGTGCTCGACTCGAGCGGGGTGGCGGTCGAACTGGTTGTGGTGGACGACCACTCCGAGGACCGGTCCCTCACCATCGTGAGCGACATCATGGAGCAATTCCCCTATTTCCCCATCTCGCTGGTGGCCCGGGCCGCCAACGGAGGCGTCTCGTCGGCCCGGAACGCCGGGTTGCAGCGGGCGCGGGGGGACTACGTGTTCATCCTGGACTCGGACAATCTCATCTTCCCCAATGCCCTGGCCACCCTGGCCGGGGCGCTGGACCGGGCCTCGGGGGCGGCGTTCTCCTACGGCATCATCGCCAAGTCCGGCGAGCCCGGCCTGCTCAGCCACCTGCCGTGGGACGTGGAGCGGCTCTGCCATAGCAACTACATCGACGCGATGGCCATGATCCGCCGCTCGGTCTTCACGGAGCTGGGTGGCTACGACCAGTACTTCGGACTC
>JAKAXG010000244.1 GCA_021827225.1 Actinomycetes bacterium
CCATCCCCACCTTCCTGGGCGCCCGTAACACGGCCAACGCCCGGGCCGCCCAGTCCAACCTGCGCAACGCCCTCACGGCCGAGCAGACCCAGTGGACCAACACCCAGTCATTCTCGACGGACCTGTCGACCATCGAGCCCAGCCTGAGCTGGGTCACCACCTGGAGCACCACCAACACCGGCAACGAGATCCTCGTTGCTCCCTCGACCGGGATCAGCGATGTGGTCGTCCTGACCGCCTACGGCAAGGACGGCAACTGCTGGAGCATCGCTCAGGTGAACACCGCGAACCCGACCGGCGCCCCGGATGGCACCTACTACAACAAGACCGCGGCCACGGCCGCCAACACGTGCGCCACGGTGACCGCTCCTACGGCTGCGGCCACCCCGGGATCGGCCGCCACCGGCACCGGAAGCACCTGGTACACCAGCTTCTAAGAGCGATCCACCCGCTGTCCGATTGATCGGGGCCCCGCCTTCGGGCGGGGCCCCGCTTCTTTGGAGGAGTAGCCAACAATGGCAGCAGCACACGTGACAACCTGCCCGGCGGAGACTGGGCGGACGGCCCGGGATCGGGCCGCCTGGCCGTCCTCGGTGCTGATCGGAGGCCTGTTCGTGGTGGCGGCCATGACGGTCAGCCTCCGATTCGGCTGGGTCCTGGGGGTGAGAGGCGGATGGGCTGTCCCCTCGGACGTCTGGATGACGGTCAACGGAGGCCGATTCGTCTGGAACGGGGCCCTCGGCTACGTCTACCAGGGGACGATCTCGTACGCCCTGCCACTGTCGTTCATCCTCATCGCCCCTGCCAGCGGGCTCATCGACCGTCTAGGGCTCACCGAAGGATCTCCCGTCCCCCTCCCGCACCCCGGCGCCTGGTTGGTGATCGGGCCCTACACGCTGATATTCGGGATCTTCCTGCTCCACGCCGTCCGTCTTCTGGCATGGGACGTCGGGGTCCGTTCACGGCTGTGGCTCCTGCAAGTGGCAGCCGTGGGAATCGTGCTCGTACCCGCGTTCGAATGGGGCCACTTCGAGGACGTAGTGGCCCTCACAGCGGTCATCTGGGCGCTGCGCAGGATCATCTCCGGCGACCACGTCCGCGCCGGCCTGTACCTGTCGGTAGCAGTGTCCTCCAAGCAGTGGGCGGTCCTACTGCTTCCCTTCCTCATAGCCGCCGCCCCCCAGGGCCGCCGGCTGCGGACCCTCCTCGCAGGCGTTGCGCTTCCCGGCGCCATGACGCTCTACCTGCTCGGGGTCGACTGGAAGGACGCTTCCAGAGCTCTCTTCCTGCCCACCAACCCGCTCTCCGGATTCGAGGGCCACGGGACGATGTTCGTCGACTGGTTCGGCCGACACACCTCCTCGGTCACCCGGAGCGCCGCCACCCTCGTGGCCGCCGTTGTGGGCTGGCGACTACGGGGCGTCCGAGATGCCCCCAGCGTCATCGGAGCAGCGGCGCTGATCCTGGTCGTACGCCCGTTGTTGGAACCCGTCACCTTCGCCTACTACTGGTCTCCGGCGTTGATTCTGGCTGGTCTGGCCAGCCTGTCAGCCACGCGCCGGCTCCTGGCGTCCCATTGGGCTGTCCTCGTGGCTGCTGTCGCCTGGACCCTGCCGAAAGGCAATTCATCCACCGCCGGGCTGTGGTGGGGCGGCTACCTGATCATCCTGGCCCTCGCCGCCTGGCAGGTGCTGGGGTCGCTGACCGGCCGGTCTTTCCGACTTGGGCGCCTCCTCCGTCTTCGGGTCAAGGCTCCCACTGCGGAGCCGATACTCCATTCGATGAGGACGGCAGCGGTGCTGGGAGAATCCCCGTGGAATCGGTGACGGTCGGGCTCGACATCGGCTCGTCGGCCGTGCGGGCAGCCGAGATCGAAGTGGGCAAGGACGGCCGCCGGGTGCTGCGCCGCTACGCCCAGGTCGGCCTGCCGCACGGGTACGTGGCCGACGGCGAGATCAACAACATCCCCGGCGTCAGCGCCGCCCTCCGGCGGCTGTGGTCCGAAGGTGGCTTCAGCACCGCCAAGGTGGTGCTCGGCGTATCGGGCCCCCGGGTGTTCGTTCGCCAGGCCGACGCCCCGGCCATGCGGCCCGAGGATCTGCGGTCGTCGCTCAAGTTCGACGCCCAGGAGCTGGTGCCCATCGCCATGGACGACGCCAGCTTCGACTTCAGCCTGCTCGACGGGACTCCTCAGGAGACATCCGACGGAAAGACCGTGCAGCGCATACTGCTGGTGGCGGCCCACCGGGACCTGCTCAGCGCCTACACCGCCACCCTCAAGGAGGCCGGCCTGGAGGCCACCGTCATGGACGCCGCCCCGCTGGCCCTGATGCGGGCGGTGCCCGACGGGGGCGGGACCGGCGGTACCGAGGTGATCGTGTCCATAGGCTCGGAGCTGACCACCGTCGCCGTGCGGGAAGCCGGCGTGCCCCGCTTCATCCGCAGCCTGACGATAGGCGGGGGACGGCTCACCAAGAGCATCGCCAACGCCATGCACATCGAGATGGCGGTGGCGGAGCGGCTCAAGCGCGGCGATGTCCCCGGAGGTACCCCGCAACTGGCCCAGGCCCGCAAGGTGATGGCCGCCGAGATGCGGGAGGTGGCGGATGAGATACGGGCCACCATCGACTTCTTCATGGTCCAGTCCGACGGGGCCCGAATCGACCGGCTGATCATCACCGGCGGGGCGTCGCAGACCGAGAGCCTGGTGCACCTGGTGGCCGGCAGCCTGGACGTGCCGATCGCCACTCTCAACCCGCTATCACAGCTCGACACGTCCGGCCTGCCCTACGACGAAGCCGACCTGAAGCGCATCACCGCCAGCGCAGCCAACGCGATCGGCCTGGCGCTGTGGCCGACCGAGGCGCCGCTCATCCGCCTGACCGTCCTCCCCGAGGAGGTGCGTGCCGCCCGCCGGCTGCGCCGGATCACCACCGCCGCCGGCGCCGGCGTGGCGGTGCTGGTTGGCGTGCTGGCCGTCGCCGGGGGAGCTGAGGTCCTCGCTGTCCACTCGGCCCAGCAGAAGGCCCACGCCGCGCAACGCCAACAGGCCGCTCTGAGCGCCCAGGTGAGCCGGCTGGAGGCGGCCACCGCGGTCCACGCCGAGGTCCTGAGCCGCAGTGGCCTGCTGTCCTCGGCTCTGGCCGGCGACGTGGACTGGGTGCGGATGATCGGCCAGATGGCCACGGTCATGCCCCCCCAGCTCGTGATGACGAGCATGTCGGCCACCCGGGGCACCGGAGCCGGCAGCAGTCCGGCCGGTACGACCGGCACCAGCGTCGGCAGCCTCACGATGAGCGTCAAGGGGAACGGAGGACTACCCGCCGTGGCCTCATGGCTGACGGGTCTGGACTCCGATCCCGACCTGTCCGACGTGACCGTCAGCGGCATCTCGGTGAAGGCCAACGGGGGACCGGTCACCTTCTCCTCCACCGCCCAGCTGACCCCCACCAGTCAGAGCAACCGGGCCAAGGAGGTGAAGCCGTGAACCTGTCCTCCACCCGGCGGATCGGAGCGGTAGCCGCGGCGGCCGCGGTCGTCCTCGTCCTCATCTGGTACGTAGCCCTGTTCCGGCCCCAGAACGCCCATCTGAAGTCCGCCAACCAGGCCTACCAGCAGGCCACCACCCAGATCCAGCAGCTGCGGACCCAGGTTGCCACCCTCCAGGCCATCGAACGCCAGATCCCGGCCGACAAATCCAAGCTGGCCGCCCTCACGGCGGCCCTCCCGAAGTCCAAGGACCTGCACGACGCCCTCAACCAGCTCCACGCCCTGGCCACCGGAACCGGAGTGCAGCTGACCACGGTCAACCCGGCACCTGGAAATGCCAATGCCTCCGGGCAGCCGAGCACCCCGTACCAGACAGTGAAGATGGCCATGACGGTCACCGGGCCGTACCCCGCCACCATGGCGTTCCTGACCGGCCTGGCCCAGATGACCCGCACGGTGGTCGTCGACTCCGCCTCCTTCAGCCAGGCGGCCGACGGGACCCTGACCACCAGCCTGGGCACCCGAATCTTCTACGAACCCTGAGGCAACCGAGATGACCATCGACGCAACCAAGTCACCGACACCCGTCTGGCAGCGGCGGATAGTGGCCGCCCTCCTGGCGGTGCTGCTGGCCGTCGTCGGCTACATGGTGTGGACCAAGGACCTGCACCACTCCCCGGCGGCCTCGGCCCCACCCGCGCCGGTGGCGCACAGCGCGCCGGCCCCCCGGGCGGCCAGCGCCCCGTCCACCCCTGGCACGACCGTCCCGGGAGGCATCCCGGTCAGCAGTCGTGATCCGTTCGGTAACTAGGCCCCGCAACCGCCGGGTGGCGGGGCGACCCCGACGGGGCGACGACGGTGGCTTCACGCTCGTGGAGATGGTCATCGCCCTGCTCATCCTGGCCATCGTCATGGCGGCCATGGCCCCGGCGTTCTACGGGATGATGCGGGCCAGCACCGCCTCC
The DNA here is from genome assembly GCA_021827225.1 of Actinomycetes bacterium. The sequence continues at coordinate 4,455 of JAKAXG010000244.1, forward strand.
GACCAGCGCAGCGTGGCCGACGGCCTGGCAGTGGGGATCAGCGAGCAGATCCGCTCCCTGCCCTACTACCAGGTCGGCTTCCAGACCACCCCCTCGTACTGCACCGGGACCAACCCGGTGCAGCTCTCCTACAGCTCGCCGATGGACTCGTTCGCCAAACAGAAGACCGTCGGCTACACCACCTACAACCTGGAGTCCTGCGTGTACTGGGTCGGCGCCGCCGGCGGCGACGCCAACGCCTACAAGGAGACCTGGGTGGAGATCCTGTGGGGGGCCAACGACAACTACACCTACACCCAGACCTCGGCCATCTACCCGGGCGGCGAGAGCAGCTACCAGGCCGGCGGGGAGCAGAACTTCGCACCCTCCGGGGCCACCACCACCTCCAGCTCCACCCCGCCGCCCACCCCGACGGCCAACTCGGCTGCGCCGTACTCCCTGTCGCCGACCGACACCATCGTGGTCGACTGGCAGCCGGTCACCACCTCGGGAACGGTCCAGTACGAGGTGGAGTGGTGGACCGGGGCCACCCGACCGACGACCCCCTCCGCCTCCCCGGCCGTCAACGGGACCACCGACGGCGGGAGCGGCCTCACCTACAACGTGACGGCCCTCACCCCGGGCACCACCTACTACTTCGACGTGGTGGCGGTCTCGGGCACCCAGGTGTCGGCACCGTCGAACGTGGTTTCGGCTGCGACCAACCCGGTGACCAGCACCGCCTGCACGGTCAACAGCATCGATGTGACGCCGAGCTCGCCCATGGTCGACAGCAGCGGCAACCCCGTCAACTTCACCTCCCTCTCGGTGGCGGTGCAGGCCACATCGACCTGCACCGGCCTGACCGTCGAGTACGGGGTCAACGGGCCCAACGGCCAGCCGCAGAGCCCGCTGACCACCGTCGCCCTCTCCTACAGCAGCGGCAGCTTCGTGGGGTCGGCCACGCAGAGCACCTGGTCGGCCACCACCTACGGGTTCGTGGTGTACCAGAACGGCACTCCCACCACCGCCCAGGCCAACGTCACCCCCTGCCAGGAGAACCCGGTCACGGGGGCGTGCTGATGAAGCTCCGGAGACGCCCCGCCGAGACCCACCCCGACGGCGGGTTCACCCTGCTCGAGCTCATGGTGACCATGGCGGTGATGGCCATCGTGCTCGTCATCGCCGGGTCCGGGCTGATCTCGATGCAGGGGGCCGCGGTGCGCAACGACGCCATGATCACCGACGAGCAGGCTGCCAGCACGGCCCTGGCCCTGATGGCCCGCGACATCCGCTCCGCCCACTCCATCGAGTTCCTGACCTCGACCACCGACGCCCGCCTGGCGGTGATCCTCAACGAGAACCAGCCGAACTCGACCGCTACCACGCCGGTCGAGTGGGTCTACCAGCCCGGCTCGGGGTCCTCCGGGGTCGGGACCCTGAGCCGCGTCACCCTAACCAGCAGCCTGACCGTGGCCGGCACCAACGTGGTCCTCACCGACGTGTCCAACCCCACCGCCACCCCGGTGTTCAGCTACTTCAACCTGCAGGGCGTCTCCATGGACCCGACCGTCTCGGGCGCAGACCAGACCCTGCAGAACTGCACCACCTCCATCGGGGTGGACCTGATGATCAGCCCTTCGCCCGTGCCCGGCGTGACGAACTTCCAGGAGACCGACACCGTGGCCATCACCGACCAGGAACAGATCCTCTCCGCCCCGGGTAACGGGCAGTGCGGGACGGCGCCATGACCCGGCGCGTCCGCACCCCCGCCCGTCGGGTCGGCCTGAGGATCCTGCGCCGGCGCGACGAGAGGGGCAGCCTGATCGTGGCCCTCAGCGTCATCATGGTGCTGGTCCTGCTGAGCAGCCTGATATTCGTCCGGATCATCGGCAACGACTCCATCATCCTGGCCCGCCAGAACACCTACGCCGGCGTGTCGGGTGCCAACGCCGGCCTGTCCGACGCCCTGTTCCAGCTGGACCAGGGCAACACCGGCTCCGCCGGCGACCTGGTCTGCCTCAACGCCCTCAACCCGAGCGACCCCAACTGCACCGTCCAGGCCTCGGCCAGCACCCCGCAGCTGACCGGCGTCAGCTACGTCGCCAAGCTGGTCTCGTCCGGCCCGCTGGCCGGCCAGGCCTGGACGGTGCAGGCCATCGGCAACGCCCAGACCGGCATGAAGGGGGCGGTGCAGGAGACCCTGACCCGGGCGTCGATGTTCCCCTTCGCCCTGTTCGGGGTGA
>JAKAXG010000245.1 GCA_021827225.1 Actinomycetes bacterium
CGTAGGAGCAGTATCCCGTAGCGAACTATTCCGGCTACGAGTGACGTGCGGGGGTCGTAACCGGGGTATGCCGGTCTGCAGGCGGCTACACGGTGCGCGGGAGCAGTGTCTCCAGCCCCTGAGCTACTTCCCGGTAGCGGCGGACCGGAACCAGGTGCACGCCGGCGAAGGCGTCGGAGTCTCGGAGCCCCGAGACCATCTCACAGGCGTGTTCAACGCCAGCGGAAGGATCGTCGGCGAGCCTGGCCAGCAGCCACTCCGGGATGGCGAGTTGCGGGATGTCGGCGCTGAGCTTGCGACCCATCGCCACGCTGGCCACCACCATCACCCCGGCGGTATACCGGCCCGTCGAAGGTAACCGCCTCCCGCCAGTGCAGCAGTTGCTCCCAGGAGAAGCCGACCTGGGCGAAGAGGAAGTCCGCTTCGCTCTTCCAGGCCGGGACAGGGCCCAGTGACGACGAGACCCCTATGCGGATGCTGTCTGTGCCTGCGTAGTGCTCGGCGGCGAAGAGGCGGGCCTGCTCGATCATCGTCCGGACCGTCAGGTCGTCGGATCGCCGTCCCGACTCCGGCCGGTCCCCGTAGACGAAGAGGAACTCGCGCACCCCGTAGGCCGCAGCGGTGAGGAGGTCCCGACGGAACCCCAACGTGTTGCGGTCCCGAGCGTTGAGGCAGGCGATCGCTCCGCCGCCCATCAGGAGGACCTCATGAGCCACCGCGATGCTCGAGACCGTCGCCCGGCCGATGTGATTGTCAGGGATGAGGTACCTGGAGGAGATGGACCTCGTGGAGCATGCTGGGACGGAGAAGGCCGTTGGTCGACTCCTCCAGTTCCGTCGGGGATGCGGCCGCTGGTCGAGCCGGTAGAGAGCCGCTCCTGCCGCCGCTGCCGGTGGCCGGCGCCGGGGCGCTGAGCCGTGGCGAGCGGTAGGGGGTGGCGTGGCCCTTGCGAGGGATGTGGGCGGATCGAAGCTGATCGGCCCGAACGGCTCGGAAGCCCTGGCGGGACCGTACTCCGGTCCCGATGCCGCTCACATCGGGCCCTCAGCCGCGGCTGGGTTTAGGCTCGTCGGCGCTAGGTGAGATCGAGGAGATGCGACATGGGCACTGAACTTCGGGTTGGACCGCTGACCGACTTTGCAGATGGAGGCCTGACTGCCGTTGAGACCAGTGGGCACCGGCTTATCGTCGAGCGCAAGGGCAATGAGGTTCACGCTGCCCGTAACCGCTGCCCCCATCTCGGCTTCTCGCTGACACGCGGCCCCGGCGGCCTGAGATACGAGGACGGCGTTGTGCAGTGCCCGTGGCACAACTCGCGCTTCAACGTCTGCACCGGGGAGAATCTCGACTGGGTCACTGGGTTCGCCGGACGGCAGGTGCCGCATTGGTCCCGGCGTATGGTCGCCCTGGGCCGTAAGCCGCGCGGCCTCGATACGTTGTCGGCGGCCGTGCGCGATGGCGACGTCTACGTCACCATCGACTAGACCGTCCGTGGGCGAACTCCAGGACGCTGTCTATTCAGGGCACGGGACGGCCAGTTCTTCCTGATGGCTCCCAGGCGCACCGCTTCCCGCCCGAAGATGGGTGGAAGCCAGATGGCCTCAACTGAGGTTCTGGTCATCGGGACAGGGGGAGCCGGGGGGTGTGGGCCGCCCAGTGGGCGCCGCCGTCCGAGCTGCTCCAGACGACGCCCGCCTGCCCGTAGGCCCACAGCTGGCCGGGCCCGGTGGCGATCACCCCGGCGAGCTGGGCGGAGCCGACCAGGCGGTAGGCGTTCCAGGTCCTGCCGGCGTCCCGGGTGACCAGGATGGATGGAGCGGAGCCGGGGGAGGTGACGTCGGGGCATACCAGCACGGCGGTGGCTGCGGCGGCGCTGGCCGTATCGCACTGGTACCCGGCGGGGATGGACCGGGTCATCCAGTGGGCGCCTCCGTCGGTGCTGGTGGCCACCTCCGTCGGGCAGCGTAGGGAGGTCGCCGATGCGGTGCCGAGCACCACGGCCAGGGAGGAGCCGTATCCGAGGCCCTGGATGTACGGGGACAGCCCCAGGTTGCCGACCCTCCGCCAGGAGGTCCCGCCGTCGCCGGTGACGTCCACCGGGGCCCCTGAAGGCGTCACGGGTGATGCCAGCTGGGGCTTTGTGCAGGCGTAACCCTGGCCCACGGCCATGCCATTGCGGGCGGTGGCGAAGGCGACGGTCTGCCACGCTGCCCGGTTCAGCCCGGGAATGGCGGCGGACGCCCCGGTGCGGCCCCCGTCGTGGCTGATCCAAAGCTGGCCGGGCTGGGGCGATTGCACCGCCAGCAGACCGGACGGGCCTGCTGCGACGACCGGCTGGTAGCCGTTCTCGGCTGTCCGGGCGGCGGATGGCAGGGGCTGCCAGCTGCGCCCGCTGTCGGTGGAGAGGTACTGGCCGGCTGCGGTGTCCAGGTAGAGGGTCGATCCCGATCCCAACAGAGCTGCGATTCCCACCGCGGCCGGGTCGGCCACGGCCGACCAGTTGCGGGCCCCGTCGGTGGAGTGCCACATCACCGATGAGCCGGCCGGCCCCCCGCCGACGAGCCACACGTCGGCGGCTCCATTGATCGCCAGGTGCAGGCCCGATGCGCTTGACCGGCTCCAGGTTGTGCCGCCATCGGTGCTGAACCACAGGCTCCCCCCGCACGGCCCGTTGGCCCCCATGGCGCATCCGCCTACCAGCGCGTAGCCGTCCCGGGCGCTGACGAAGTGGATGCTGTCGAACGGGCCGCCGTTGCCCGTCCCGGCGCCCGACGAACTGCCGCCCGCGGCGTACACCTGCGTCCAGTGGTTCCCGCCGTCGGTGGAGACCATCACGGCCCGCTGGGGGAACATGCCGAGTTTGGAAAAATTGCCACCCGCCGCGAAACCGTGGCCGGCATCGGGGAACCCGACGGAGTCCAGGAGCCATCCCACGCAGGTCCCGGGTACCGCCTTCCACGTGGCGCCTCCGTCGTTCGTCGACCAGATCTCGCTGTCACAGGCCGAACTCCCGGCCCGGGCGCCCTGGGCCGCGACGGTGCCGGTGGCGAATCCGTGTTGCGTGTCGACGAACGCCAGCCCACCGTCGGGTCTGCCTCCCGGAAGGGTCACCTCGCTCCAGTGCCGGCCGCCGTCGGTGCTGCGCAGCAGCCGCGGGGCGGTGACGTCCTGGCCGAAGGTGGCGGCCGAGACGGCCAGGCCGAGGGAGGGAGTCGGGAAGTCGAGGCGCAGCCCCGCCCATTGAAGCCCGATGTAGCCCGAAGGCTCTCCCGCCGGGGGTGGCAGCGACGGCGTGAACGAGCTCCACGTGTCGCCGCCGTCGGTGCTCTCCACCAGGATGGGCGCGGCCTGATTGGGATCGCTTCCCGGCGCCGCGTAGGTCCCGGCTGCCATGACCTCCCCGTCGGTGGCACCCACCCAGAAGAGGGACGCCCCCGGGCGCGACCAGACCGTTTCCCACGTGGCTCCGTCATCAGTGGTGCGCTGTATTTCTCCGGTGCCGCCGGCCAGGCCCCCCGTGGCCAGGAAGCCTGTCCCCGACGGCGTGAACACCAGGTCCTGCTGACCGGCCGCCGGGCCCCCGGCTTCCGGCCCAGGTGGTGCCGGAAGGACCGCCGTGGCATGGCCGGCCACCCGCAACGGCAGCGCGGGGGCCACCGGCTGCGTCCCCGGCGACGCCTGGGAACGGACCGGATCCGGCCGCCCGCCGGGAGGGCTTCCACAGGCTGACAGCGCCACCGCTACCCCCAGGGCAGCCAGAACACCCATTCCGCGGACCCGGTGCCGGCGCGCCGGCCCGCTCAGGGGGCCCCACCCCGGAGACGGTCGTTCGCGCGGCACACCCATCTGACGGGCGGCGGCAACAGAAAGTTTCATCCGCCGGCGAATCTGCTGGCTGAAGCTGGCGCCGTGACCGTCTGTCAGGGAGAACCGCGCCGTGCCACGCGGGCGCTCCAACCGCAGGTCCCGGCCCGGTGTAGGGTCGGTCCCCGGATGAATGCCACCGAGTCGTCAGCCCCGCAGGCCGTACTGTCGGCTGCTCAGCAGGTGTGGCGGTCGCTGCCGGAGGGCATCAGGGACTCCGCCGCAGCCCGGGCGGCGCGGCGGGCGACGGTCGGCCTGATCACCGGCTCCACGCCGGAGGAGCCGAGGGTCATCCGGACCCTGGCGGAGCTCGACGAGATGATCGCCAGGTTGGAGCAGGCGGTGCGCTCCTCCGACGATGAGCTGCGCCGGGGGTTCAGGTCATTCCGGATGGAACTCGACTGGTCCATGCCGGGCGACCCGTTCTCGCCCGCCTACAGGCGGGCCGTGCTGGAGATGTACGAATGGCTCCACGGCGGTCCGTACTCGGTTGACAACGAGAGCACCCCCTTCGACATGGATTCCGCCCTGGTCCGGCCGTTCCCTTACCTGACCGGCAGCCCCGCAACCGTCGGCGACTATCTCATAGCGATCGGCCATTTGGTACGCACGGTCGGTCTCGGTCCCGGCAGCCGCGTCCTGGAGCTGGGGCCCGGCTGGGGCAACGTCGCCGTTCCCCTGGCGCAGCTGGGCTGCGAAGTGACCGTGATGGACGTTTCTCCGCCGTTCGTGGACCTGGTCGCGGCGAGGGGCCGGCAGGTGGGGGTGGAGATCGATGCTCGGGTCGGCGACTTCTCCTCGGTTGAGCAGGTCGCCGCCGGTGACCGACCCTTCGACGCGGTCGTGTTCTTCGAGAGCTTCCACCATTGCGCCGACCACACCGAACTGCTGGAGAAGCTAGGGGCCATGGTCGCCCCCGGCGGCAGGCTGGTGTTCGCGGCCGAGCCCGTCGAGCGGCGGTTCTGGCAGCCGTGGGGCCTGAGGCTCGACGGGGAGTCCCTGTGGGCGATCCGGCGCAACGGCTGGCTGGAGCTGGGCTTCCGGCGGGACTACTTCCTGGAGGCGCTGCGCCGGGCCGGGTGGCGGGCCGAGCTGGTGGCCTGCTCCGCGACCCCCTGGGGTCAGGCCTGGGTGGCCCGGCGGGCCTGAACCTGGCGGGCGGTTACCTCCGTTTGGCGAAATAGGTCTTGTAGCGCTCTGCGGCTTCGGCCAGATCGGGTCGGGATTCGAGGACCGGCTGCATCTTCTTCCAGGCTTCCTCGCGCTTGTGGGGGAGGTACTCGGTGGGCCAGTAGCCCTCGTGGGGCCGGTACTCCTTCAGGACCCGGCGGGCGACGGTGGCTATGTGGACCTCGTCGACACCGTCGGCGATGCCCATCGTCGGGGCCGACGCGTACATGGCCTGTAGGGGGGTCAGGTCGGTGGTGCCCAGGGACCCGAGGATGTGCAGGGCGTTGAAGGACACCTCCCGCAGCACCTTGGCCATTGTGAACTTCACCGCCGCGATATCGGTTCGCGCCTCTGCCGTCGAGGTCTGGTCGATCTTCCACGCTGTCTCGAGCACGAACAACCGGAGCATGCGGATGGCTGCGTAGGACTCGGCGATCTTCTCCTGGACCATCTGGTGCTCGGCGATGAGCTTGCCGTGTGAGTGCCGGCTCAGAGCCCGCTCGCACATCATGTCGAACGCCAGCTGGCACTGCGCGATGGTTCGCATGGCATGGTGGATGCGCCCACCGCCGAGGCGGCGCTGCGCCAGCACCTTGGCGCCGTCCTCCGGGCCGAGTAGATGGTCGGCGGGCACCCGGACGTCGCGGTAGATGACGTGGTTGTGGTTGCGGGGCTCGGGCATGATCTCCACGCCCGGGGTGTTGCGGGGCACCACGAACATGCCGTTGGTGCACATGACGAAGAGGATGTCGGCCACCCGGCCGGCCGAGGTGAACCACTTCTCCCCGTTGATCACCCACTCGTCGCCGTCGCGGATCGCGTGGGTCTTGAACAGGTTCGGATCCGATCCGCCCTGCGGTTCGGTCATTGAGTAAGCGGAGAACATCTCCTGGGCCAGCAGCGGCTGGAGCCACCGCTCCTTCTGCTCCTCGGTGCCGTAAGCCGCCAGCATCTCCATGTTCCCTGTATCGGGAGCGGCCGCTCCGAACATCTGGGGGGCGCCCTGGTAGCGGCCGATGATCTCGTTCAGCAACCCGAGTTTCAGCTGCCCGAATCCGGGGCCTCCCAACTCCTCGTCGAGGAAGATGGCCCACAGACCCTGGTCCTTGACCTCCTGCTGGAGCTCCCGGACATATGCCTTCACCACCGGGTCCGGTGAGCGGACGGCGTAGGGGAACACGTGGTCCAGGGGTTCGACCTTCTCCTTGCAGAAATCGGCCACCCAGTCGAGCTTCTTCTGGAATTCCGGCTCGGTCGAGAAGTCCCAGGCCATTTACCCATCCCTCCGCTTCGAGCCGGGCCACCAGCCTGGCTTCCCGCACAGCGTGCATCATCGGGCTGGTCCCCTGCCAACCGGCTGGTCGAGATTCCCTGCGCAGGCCGGCCGGCCGGGGACCGGTAGCCGAGACTCCCCTGTACGCCCGGTTGCTCTAACCTCACGCAGCGTGCATGCAGGCGGTCACCGGACGGCTTCCCGGATCCTGGCCGCCGGGTTGATGCTGGTGTTCGCCGTTCTGGCCGCGGGGTGCTCGAGCGGCGGTACCCCCAGGGCCCAGCCCGTCGCCCGGGCAGGTATGGGGCCCGTCCTCGTGGTCCAGGCCCCGGAGG
>JAKAXG010000246.1 GCA_021827225.1 Actinomycetes bacterium
TCCGATCTGCCGGCCCCGCCTCCGACACGGAAGGGAACTGATGATGGCGCTCGACCCCAAGCTCCTGGAGATACTGGCCTGCCCCAAGGACAAGGGACCGCTGCTGTACTTCGCCGACGAGGACGCGCTCTACAACCCCCGCCTGAGGATGCGCTACCGCATCACCGACGACATCCCGGTGATGCTCATCGACGAGGCGGACACGGTTGACGACGTCGAGGCGGAGCGGCTCGTCGCCAAGGCCGCAGCCGAGGGCATCGAGCCCAACTGGTCCGAGCCGGGCCCGGGGCCCTCGGGGTCATGAGCCCGTCCCCGTCGGGAGCTGGCCGGCTCGACACCGTCGGGATGTTCGCCCTGACCGCCGGGCTGCCCGAGCAGGCGGAGCAGGCCCTCAGCGCCGCGTCCGAGGTGGTGGCCGACCTCGAGCCATGGGACATCCAGAACGTCGTCGTGGCCGGCATGGGGGGAAGCGGCATCACCGGCGACGTGGTATCGGCCGTCGCCGCGCCGCTCCTGCCGGTGCCGGTGGTGGTCTGCAAGTCCTACGAGTGCCCGGCCTTCGTGGGGCCCGAGTCGCTGGTGTTCGCCATCTCCGCCTCGGGTGACACGGAGGAGACGGTGCAGGCCGCCACCGACGCGGAGGCCGCCGGGGCCCGGGTCGTGGCCGTGACCGGAGGGGGGCAGCTGGGCCGGCTGGCCGAGGCGTGGGGAGCCCCCTGCATCGGGGTCCCGCCCGGGATCCCCCAGCCCCGGGCCGCCCTCGGGGCCATGGTCATCCCGCCGCTCGTGGTGCTCGACCACCTGGGCCTCTACCGGGGTGGCCGGACGTGGATCTCCGCCGCCCTGGACCAGCTCAAGCGCCGGCGGGACCAGATCGAGACAGCCGGTGACGCCAGCGAGCCGGCGGCCATCGCCCGCCGGATCGGCCGGACCATGCCTCTCATCCAGGGAGGCGGCTCCGTAGGGGCGGCGGCCGCCCAGCGGTGGAAGACCCAGATCAACGAGAACGCCAAGACCGCCGCCTGGTGGTCCTCGCAGCCGGAGCTGTGCCACAACGAGGTGTGCGGTTGGGGCCAGAACGGTGACGTCACCCGCCAGCTGATCACCGCCGTCACCCTGCGCCACGAGGGGGAGCATCCTCAGGTCGGGAGGCGCTTCGAACTCGTCGCGGAGATAATGCGCGAGGTGGTGGCAGACGTCATCGAGGTGCAGGCGGCCGGGGACGGCGATCTGGCCCAGCTGTTCGACCTGATCCTGACCGGCGATTACGCCTCGCTGTGGCTGGCGGCAGAGACCGGGGTGGACCCGGGCCCGGTCCCCGTCCTCGGCGAGCTCAAGGCGGCCCTGGCCGGGTAGCGGGATCGGCGGGGACGCGGACCAGTCCGGTCTGAGCAGCCCGACCGGGGTAGTCTGGGGACGGGCCTCAGCGGGTCTGTGGTTGAAAGTCGATGCCAGTCGCAGGCGAAACGACCCACGTAAGGCAGCCCCGGCTGCTGATCATGGTGCGGCTTAGAAGTAAGTCCTGGAACCCGGTGCGGGCCGCAGGGGCCCCGGGGGCTCCAGGCGGGTGTGGGGTCAAAGACCAGGTCAGCCGCTGAGGCCTCACCCTTTCTAGCCACTCACTTGGACTACTTTCGTGCTTCGTGAATGAATCGTCCGACGACCAGGTCATCCGGGTACTCATCGCCGATGACCAGGCGTTGTTCCGAAGGGGCTTGTACGTGGTGCTCGGCACCGAGGATGACATCGATGTGGTCGCCGAGGCCGAGGACGGGGCCGAGGCGGTGGCCAAGGCCGAGGAGATGGCCCCTGATGTCGTCCTGATGGACGTCCGCATGCCCCGGGTCAACGGCATCGAGGCAGCCCGGCGCATCCGGGAGATCCTGCCGTCCACCAAGATCCTGATGCTCACGGTCTCGGACGAGGAGGACGACCTCTACGAGGCCATCAAGGCCGGGGCCAACGGATATCTCCTGAAGGAGATATCCGTCGAGGAGGTGGCGTCGGCCATCCACGCGGTGATGCAGGGCCAGAGCCTGATATCGCCCTCGATGGCCTCGAAGCTGCTCAACGAGTTCAACTCGCTGGCCCGCATGGCCGCCGAGCGGGAACAGCTGCCGGCACCGGTACTCACCGCCCGGGAGTTGGAGGTGCTCAAGCTGGTGGCGAGGGGGATGAGCAACAAGGACGTGGCCGACGAGCTGTACATCTCGGAGAACACGGTCAAGAACCACGTCCGCAACATCCTGGAGAAGCTCCACCTGCACTCGCGTATGGAGGCTGTCATGTACGCCGTGCGCAAGCGCCTGCTCGACCCGCACGACTAGGCACGGCCGGCCGGCGTAGGGGAGGGGTCAGTGTCGGCGGAGACCCAGGCTCCCGGCACCGTGGTGGTCAACCGGGCCCGGACGTTCCCGTACCGGCGCCTCCTCGTCCACCTGCCGGTGGCGGTACTGATCGCCGCCTACGTGGTCCGCTTCGCCTCGCTCAGCGTCAACGTGTTCGACGGCTACGGGGACCCGCCGTTCGACATGGCGCTCTTCGACCAGGGGATATGGCTGCTCAGCCGGTTCCACGCCCCGTTCGTGACCGTCATGGGCCGGGACCTGTTCGGGGACCACACCTGCTTCATCGTCCTGGTGGTGGTGCCGCTGTACTGGATCTGGCCGCACGCCCAGTTGCTGCTGGTGCTGCAGACCCTCCTGTTGGCCGGGGCCGCCGTCCCCATCTACCTGGTCGCCCGGAAGTACCTGAAGTCCACCGTGCTGGCCACCGCCATGGTGGCGGTGTACCTGCTCAACCCGGCCCTGCAGAACGGCAACCTGGAGCAATTCCATCCCGAGGCCTTTTCGGTCATGGGCATCTCTCTGGCCATATACGCCGCGCTCGAGTGGCGGCCCAGGCTCCTCATCGCCGCCGTGATCGTCTGCCTCCTCGTGAAGCAGGACGCCGGCATGCTGGTGATGCCCCTCGGGCTGTGGGTGGCGTGGAGGCGGAACCGGAAATGGGGCCTCGGCATATTCGCGGCGGCCGCCGCCTGGCAGTTCATCGCCTTCGAGGTCATCGTCTACGCCTTTCTCGGAACCACTTCGTTCCAGGCGGGCCGGATCCCCTTCGGCGGTATGGGAGGCGTCTTCCGCACCTTCATCTTCCACGCCACCACGTTCTGGCGCTACGCCCTGAGCGGCCACCGTCCGTTCTACTTCTGGCAGATGGGGGTGTCCACCGGCTGGGTGTTCCTGATCTCCCCCGAGATCGCCGCCATCACGGTGCTGAGCTTCCTGGAGAACTACCTCAGCCAGTTCCCCTACATGCACCAGATCCTCTACCACTACTCGCTGCCGCTGGTCCCGGTCCTGGTGCTCGGGACCGTGTGGGCGATATCCCGGCGCCGGACCGAGACCGGCCGGTCGCTGCTGACGGGGGTGAGCCTGGTGTGCGCCTTCGTCGCGTGCCTGGTGTGGGGTCTGGCGCCGTTCTCGGTGCACAAGTACCCGCACTGGAGCCCCAACAGCCCCGAGGTCAGGGACATCAACGCGGTCGAGAAGGCCCTCCCGCCGCAGGCGGTGGTGTCCGCCTGGTACCCATACGTCGCCCATATCGACCACCGGGTCCAGGTGTACATGTGGCCCACGCCCTTCTACGCGGTGGACTGGCACCTCTACCGCCACCCGGGGGCCCGCCTGCCGTTCGCCTCGCAGGTCCAGTACCTGTTCCTCCCGGCCGGCGGGGGCGGCAGCCCCGCGGTGTTCAACTCCATAGCCAGCCGGTTCCGGCTGGTGAAGCAGGTGGGCGACGTGTGCCTCTACGAGCGGGTACCCGCTGTCGGGGGCTAGCCCGGGGCCACCCTCCGGTACACCGACCAGCCGCTCCCCGAGCCCACCAGGCGGAACTGCCGGGCGATGGAGTCGAACACCACGGCGTCCACGCCCAGCCTGTAGCGGGGGATCACCAGATACTGGACCGTGGCCGCCGCGGGTAGAGGCTGACCCTCGTGCCGGTACAAACCCCACAGGGTCGCCCGGAACGGGGTCGGCCATTGGTAGACCCACCTCCGGTGGGTGAGGTGGGCCACGATGGGCCAGGAGGCGGACACCACGGCGTGAGGGGGCACGTCGGTGAGGACGGAGTTCACCGCGGCCACGGTGGGGCTGCCCGGGCCGGGGTCGGGGAAGGCGGTCTCGAGGGAGAAAGGGGCGAGGCCCCACACCACGCACGACACGACCGCCGCCGCGCAAACCGCTCCGGTGGCGACCCACTGCTGGCGCCCCCGTCGCAGCCGCCCGACCGCCACCGCCGTGCCCACCGCCAGCACCGGTACCAGCCCGAGGGAGTAGTGGTAGTAGATCTGGTGCATGTAGGGGAAGGTGCTGATGACGTTCTCGGTCAGGGTCAGCACGCCGATGGCGGCCACATCCGGGCCCACGAGGAACACCCACCCGAACGGCGCCCCCGTCTGCCAGAGGTACCACGGGCGGTTCCCGGAGGCCAGGTAGGAGAAGAATCTGGCGGTGTGCGCGAACGGAGCGGTGATCACCCCCCAAACGCCCCCGAAGGGCAGCCGGCCGGTGTAGAAGGAGGCCGTACCGAGAAGAACCCGGATGACCACCTCGAAGGCGAAGACGGCATAGGCCACCGCGGCGGCCATCAGCCGGAGCCCCCACTCCCGGTCCCGGCGCAGGTACACCCAGAGCCCCAGCGGCACCACCAGCAGAGCTGTGTCCTCCTTCACGAGCAGGCAGCCGACGGCGGCCACGGCGAGCAGGCGCGGATGCCATTCGAGGGCCGCGTACAGCGCCACGGCCAGGAACAGGACCAGGAAGCACTCCGGGTGGAACTGCTCCAGATTGCCCTGTTGAAGGGCCGGGTTGAGCAGGTAGGCGCCGGCCAGGGCGGTGGCGAGCACGGTGCTGGCGGTGCGCCGGCGGGCCACCAGGTAGACCGGCACGGCGGCGGCCGCCAGGAGCGCCGTCTGCAGGACCAGCAGGGTCTGAGCGGCCGGAACGATCCAGTACAGGGGCACCGCCAGCAGCAGGACGAAGGAGGTGTGGTCACCGAAGAGGTCCCGGCCCATGACCGTCACGAACGGGGCGTGGAAGCGGCTGAGCAGCCATACCCCCTGGTCGAAGATGCCCATGTCGTATCCGGGCGACCCGTAGGCGTCGAAGACCTGCACCGACAGGTTCGAGAAGAAGGCGAAATAGGTTCCGACGAGCACGGCCAGCGGCAGGTGGGGCAGCACCCGGCGGGCGGTCGTAGCGGCGGGTCTGGTCAGGGGACCGGAGCGGCTCGCGACCACGGCCAAGGGTAGCGAGACTTATCCGCCGCGGCCCGCCGGTAGGATTGGATAACCATGGTCCAAAACCCGACCGGCATCGTGTTCCGGGATAGAAGCATGTCGGCAGGTTCCCTGTCTCGCCGAGCGGCCCGCCGGACGGGGGAGCAGTACGCGGGTCGATTTCAGGAGCATGAATGAGCGTGTTCAGCAAGATCCTGCGGGCCGGTGAGGGCCGTAAGGTCCGGGCCCTGAAGGCACTCGTCCCCGACATCAACGCCCTGGAACCGGAGATGGAGGCCCTCTCCGACGAGGAACTGGCGGCCCAGACCATCCGGTTCCGGGAGCGGCTCGACAACGGCGAGGACCTGGATGACCTGCTCATCGAGGCGTTCGCCACCGTGCGCGAGGCGGCCAAGCGCACCATCGGTCAGCGGCACTTCGACGTGCAGCTCATGGGGGGCGCCGCCCTGCACCTGGGGGGCATCGCCGAGATGAAGACCGGGGAGGGCAAGACCCTCGTGTCCACCCTGCCGGTCTACCTGAACGCCCTGGCCGGCAAGGGTGTCCACGTGGTCACCGTCAACGACTACCTGGCCGGGCGCGACGCCGAGTGGATGGGTCAGGTCCACCGTTTCCTGGGTCTCACGGTCGGGCGGGTCTCCCCCGAGATCGACGACTGGCAGGCGAAGAAGGAGGCCTACAACTCCGACATCACCTACGGGACCAACACCGAGTTCGGCTTCGACTACCTGCGGGACAACATGGCCCGGGCCCTCGAGCACATGGTGCAGCGTGGTCACCACTTCGCCATCGTGGACGAGGTGGACTCCATCCTGATCGACGAGGCCCGTACCCCGCTCATCATCTCCGGCCCGTCGTCTGAATCCGCCCGGCTCTACTACCAGTTCGCCGGTGTGGCCCGTTCCCTCACCCGGGACACCGACTACGAGGTGGACGAGGAGAAGCGCACCGTCGCCCCCACCGAGGAGGGTATCGAGAAGGTCGAGAAGGCCCTCGGCATCGACAACCTCTACGACCTGGTCTCCTCCAACTACGTCCACCAGCTGACCCAGGCCCTCAAGGCCAAGGAGCTCTACAAGCGGGACAAGGACTACATCGTCGCCGACGGTGAGGTGAAGATCGTCGACGAGTTCACGGGTCGCATCCTCGAGGGCCGGCGGTGGTCCGACGGGCTGCACCAGGCGGTGGAGGCCAAGGAGCGGGTCAGCATCAACCAGGAGAACCACACCTGGGCCACGGTGACCCTGCAGAACTACTTCCGCCAGTACGAGAAGCTCGCCGGCATGACCGGCACGGCCG
>JAKAXG010000247.1 GCA_021827225.1 Actinomycetes bacterium
GCCAGCCGCATCCCACCCGTCGACCCATAGAACCGGGCATCCCCGAACGAGAAGATCCCCCCATCCTGAGCGACCAGCCAGTACCCACCCCCCGACGGGGTCGCCGCCATCCCCACCACCGGCGAGCTCAGCCGCATCCCACCCGTCGACCCGTAGAACCCGGCGTTGGCAGCAGCTATGTCCCGGGCAGCTGCGGGGGGTGCCGGCGACCGGTGGTCGGCAAGGGACGCGCCGGCGAGAGAGGCTGCCACGGCGACGACCGCGGCGGCTACAGAGGTCCGCTTCCTATTCATGTTCGTGGACCCCTTTCCGCCTCCGGGAACAACCCGGAGATCCTACCTTGCAGATGGCGGCCGCCCAATCGGCAGACCCACCTCCATATGGATGAAGAGGGGGAATGTCTTAGAGAGATACGCGCGTTTCGGTGGCGGCCGCTGACTGGACGGTCATCGGGTCTTCGAGATGCTCTCGGCCCAGCGTGCCGGCCACCTGCCGGTGAAGCGAACGGTACATGACCCACGTGACCAGCACTGCCGACACGTAGATGGCCAGGTAGGCGACGAGCGGCAGGTGGACCTGGGTCTTGAACATGGCGATGATGAGCGCCCCGTACCACGACACGGTGCTGACCGCGCCGGCCAGCAGGGTCACCGGACCGACGGTGAAGCGCTCCAGGCGCCGGTGGAGATAGACGCCGTTCGCCATGAGAACGGCCACCAGGATCAGCTTGGCCACAAACCCGCTGTTGTGCAGGTACAGCGACGGCTTCTCGACGAAGAGCGCCACGCCGCTGGCTGTGAGCACGGCCAGACCGGCCCAGATCACGTAGCTCAGGTCCCGCAGCAGGTCGGTCGGATACGGGAGGTGCCTCACCATGGACCGCAGGACCCCCAGGTCGCCGATGGTGGCACCACCGAGCCCCAGCACCAATCCGACCAGATGGACGGTGAGGAGGGCGGTGAAGAGCATCAGTCAGCGCACCTTGCCGACGGACCGCCCCCGGTCGGCGCCTGCTGCGCCGCTCCGCGCCCTCGTCTCCATGTCGGCAGATTCGGTCGTCGGAATCGTGATCTTTAGTCCAATGGGTCCCGGCCCGGGCGGGGCTGTCCGGCCAGCGGAAGGATCTCGGATACACGAAAGGCTGGCTGAACCGGACAGATCTGCAGGTAGGTCTGGAATCGGAGATATTGAGGGTCGCCGGGGGGGCCATTTTGACGAAAAAGGAACCGGCTCCGCCCGACGCTCTGCTCTACCCACTCACGGGTAACGCGACTCGCTCACCGCCGGCCGGGAGTGCAGCAACTGCAGCCGCCGGTCCTTCTCCGATCCCCCCCGGCGAAGGGCGGTCCGCACGTCCCCCTCGCTGCGCTCGGGGGCGACGCCGGTGGAGGTGAGCCAGCCGCGGGAGCGGAACAGGATGTACAGGCCGAGGGCGATGGCGATGGGCACGGCGATGCCCAGCCCGAAGAACGCCCCGATCGAGTCGATCCGGTTGATCATCCACCCGAAGTTCTGGCCGAAGAAGCCGGTGAGGAAGGTCAACGGCAGGAACACGGTGGCGATGAGCGTCAGCTGCTTCATGACCACGTTGAGCCGGTTCGAGACGGTGGACAGGTGGGTGTCGAGGGCCCCGCTCAGCAGGTCGCGGTAGCTGTCCACCAGGTCGCTGATCCGGATGAGGTGGTCGTAGAGGTCCCGGAAGTAGCGCTCGGCGTCGGCGGTCATGCCCGGCAGCAGGTTGCGGTCGCTCATCACCGTGGCGAACATGTCCCGCTGCGGGGTCACCACCTTGCGCAGCGAGATGAGGGACCGCTTCATGTCGAACAACCGGCCCAGCTGCTCGTCGGTCGGGCGGGCCAGGATCTCGTCCTCGATCTCGTCGATCTGGTCGTCCATGGCGGACAGGACCGGGAAGTACCCGTCCACCAGGCTGTCGACCACCCGGTACAACATCATCACGTGGTCCATCCCGCCCCCGGCTCTGTGCTCCATGCGCTCAGCCAGCGCCGCCAGGTTCGGACAGGAGTCGTGGTGCACGGTGACCAGGTAGTTCCCGGTGTAGAAGCAGTGGACCTCGACCAGCCGGCCCTGCGGCGAGGCGCCGTAGACGACGAGCAGGGCGAAGTCCTCGTAGGTGTCGATCTTGGGCCGCTGGCCGAAATGCTCGGCGTCCTCCACGGCCAGAGGATGAAAGCGGAAGACATCCCTCAGCAGCGACAGGTACTCATCCGGGTCGGGGCAGGCCAGGTCGAGCCAGAAACGAGCCGAGGCGTCGAGCAGCCCGCCGATAGTCGACTCGTCGACGTCGTGGGAGATGCCGTCGACAGTGATGAGATGGCCTTCCATGCCGCCATTCTTCCCCGGTGCACCACTCGGCGGCGCTGTAGCCCGGGACGGCACCTGCGGCCGGGGTGGGCGGCATGAGAGAAGTCTCACTCCCACCTCATGGGGGGGTCAGGTGCGCCTCTCATACTGGGCCTGTCATCGTTGGGCGTAGAAGGGGCGTATGGGGTGGAAGATAGAGACGTCGAACCAGTGCAGCTGCTCCTCGACGTTTCCCGTTGCCACGGCTGCGGTATCTGCGTGCTCATGTGCCCCGAGCGGATCACCGTGGACGCCTGCGGCTTCGCCCAGGTGGACGACGACCCGATCACCGACGCCGACTCGGTGCGTCGCGCCGCATGGGCGATCTGGTCGTGTCCGCGGTCGGCTCTGACTCTGGCTGACATCGCGGTGGCTGCTGGGTCACAATAGGTAGATGAGCCGAGCCGAACCGGGGCGACTGCCTCGATTCAGCGCGCCCGTCGTCGTCGTGATGTCGGCGGTGGCGGCTATCGGCATGGTCGCTGCGGCCTCCACTTTTTCCATTCGTCTGCCCATTCCCCGGGGGCTGGACTTCGTCGCCGGGGGGTCGCCTCCGACCGCGGCGACGGCACCGCCGCCCTCCGCCCACCCCCAGGCTCTGCTGGCTGGGGGCGGGGACCTCTCCGCCCGGGCAGCCGGGAGCGGGTCAGGAACCGGTGCCGGGGGAGGCGCCGGGCCGACCGGAAAGGCGCCGGCCGGATCCGGGTCCGCCACCCGCGACGGGGGCAGCACCACTTCTGCCGCCGTCGCATCATCAGCTGCGGGGACCGCCACCGTCCCGGCTGATCCGTCGGCCGCGCCGGCGTCGACCGCCGCGGCTTCCTCTCCTCAGTCCGCCACCGTCCCGGTAGCCGACGCCGCCACCGCCCACGCCACGACCTCCACGGCACCGATCACCAACTCGGCGGCGACCAGTTCCCCGGCCCCGTCCGTCCCGGTTGCGACCAGTCCGGCCGACCCCGGATCGGGCGGAGGCAACAGCAACAGCGGCAACAGCCACAGCGGCAACAGCCACAGCCGCGACTCCTCAGCTGGCAGTGGCACCGCCAGCAGCGCCGCCCCAGGAGGGTCGCACGGCCGGGGCCACGGCTCGTCGGGGTCGACCAGCGGCGGCGGCAGCGGCGCTGGGGCCGCCGGCGGCACGTCCACACCTGTCACCGTGGCTCCGGACTACCCGGTGGTGAGCAGCCAGTCCGTGAACGAGGCTCCGCCCGGCCCCCCGAACCGGCCCGGACATCCCGCCAAGCCCCACCACCAGCCCCAGGGCAGATGACGGACTTCGCCATCTCCGCCGGGACGGCCCGCCCGTCCCGGCGGGACGCGCCGGCACCCCAGGAGATCCCCTCGGCGGAGGCATCCGATCGCCGGGCGCGCCCGTCCGTGTTCGTCCGCCTGGCCCGCCGGGCCGGCACCGCCGGGCGGATGGCCACCCTGCACGCCATCGTGCTGGCCGCCGTGATCACCGGCTCGATCCTCGCCCTCCTGCACACCAGCACCGTGGGCGTGGAGACGGTGGCCATCCGCCAGCTGGACGCCGAGCTGCAGTCCTACCAGCAGGTGCTGGTCGCCCAGCCGCCCGGCGCCGATCTGCGGTCGGTCTCCACGGCCTACCTGCACTCCCACGCCGTAGCCGACGGCAACCTCCTCGAGGTGAGCCAGCCCGGCGTGTGGGCGGTGGCCAACGCCGGCGGGGCGGCGCTGTCGCGCACCTCTGCCGTCGTCGAGCTGTCGCAGAAGGTCCCGGGGGGCACGCTGCTCTCCGTGCGCCACATCGCCGGGCGCGACGTCGAGGTGATGGTTTCGCCCATCCGCCAGTCCGGGGCGCCCACCGCCGTGTTCATCTCCACCGTGGACCTGACCGGCCTCAGCCCGGCGACGGAGGCGGCGTTCCGCCTGGCGCTCGCCGAGGGGGCGGTGGCCCTGGTGGCCGGCGTGGCCAGCGCCTACCTGCTGCTCCGCCGCCTGCTCCGCCGCATCGGCGGCATCACCGAGACCGCCGAGACCATAGGCCGGGGGCACCTGGCGGAGCGGCTGGGCGACCAGGGGACCGCCGACGAGGTCGGCGAGCTGGCCCGCAGCTTCGATTCCATGCTCGACCGCATCCAGGCCGCGGTGCAGGCCCAGCAGGCTCTCCTGTCGGACGTCTCCCACCAGTTGCGCACCCCGCTCACCGTCGCCCGGGGCCATCTGGAGATCCTGCAGCGCAGCAGCACGTCCGACCCCCGGGAGGTGCACGAGACGCTCGACGTGGCCATCGGCGAGCTCGACCGCATGGGCCAGCTGGTGGAACGGCTGCTGGTCCTGGGGCGGGCCCGGGAGCCGGTCCGCCCCGACATGCACGACGTGGACCTGCGGTCGTTCCTCGCCGACTTCGAGGCCTCCTGCCGGGTGCTGGCGGACCGCAACTGGGTCCTCGTCCCGGTACCCGACGCCGTGGCCCACTTCGACGAGACCGAGGTGAGGGGCGCCCTGCTCAACCTGGTGGACAACGCCGTCAAGGTCACCACGGTCGGTGACACCATCTCCGTCGCCGCCCGGGTGGACGGGTCGATGCTCCACATTTCGGTGGATGACTCCGGACCGGGCATCCCCGAGGCCGACCGGGAGAGCGTCCTCGACCGCTTCTGGCGGCCGGGCCACGGCCCCACCGAGGGCAGCGGCCTGGGTCTGGCCATCGTCAGCGCGGTGTGCCAGGCGCACAACGGGCGGGTGGAGATCGCCGACTCCGATCTCGGCGGGGCGTCGGTCACCATGATCCTGAGAGCCACGGACGACGATCGCCGGTGAGGGTCCTGCTCGTCGAGGACGACGCCGGGATCTCCTCGTTTCTCATCAAGGGCTTCGCCGCCGAGGGTTACCAGACGGTCGTGGTCACCGACGTGGCCGGGGCCCTGGCCCAGGTGGAGTCCGATGACGCCGACTTCGACATCGTCCTGCTCGACCTGGGCCTGCCCGACGGCTCCGGCGAGGACGTGCTCACCGGGCTGCGCCGGCGGGACCCGTCCGTGCCGGTGATCATCCTCACCGCCCGGGGCCGCATCGAGGACAAGGTCCACGGCCTCGACATGGGCGCCAACGACTACGTGACCAAGCCGTTCTCCTTCGACGAGCTCCTGGCCCGCATGCGCACCGCCGTGCGCACCACCTCCCAGCCGGCCGGCCACGAGCTGGTGGTCAAGGACCTGCGCCTCGACGTCCTGACCAAGGTCGCCTGGCGGGGCGGCCGCCGCATCGACCTGGCCCCGCGGGAGTGGGCGCTGCTCGAGCTGTTCATGCGCAACCCCACCCAGGTCCTCAGCCGGGCCCGCATCCTCAGCCACGTGTGGGACTACTCGTTCGACCCGGGCAGCAACGTGGTCGACGTGTACGTCGGCTACCTCCGCCGCAAGATCAACTACCCCGACCTCGAGCCCATGATCCTCACCGTGCGCGGCGCCGGTTACCGGCTCACGAATCCCTAGGAGGAAAAAGGGGCCGGCCCGGTCGGCTCTACTCCCCCGCCGCCCGGGCCTCCGGCCGGTCCCAGTCCCACTGCTCGGCGTCGGACCAGAGCCGGTCGAGCTGGTAGAAGTCCCGGGCCTCGTCGAGCAGCAGGTGGACCACGAAGTCGCCGTAGTCCATCAGCACCCAGCGGGCGTCGCCGAGCCCCTCCACCCGCAGCGGGGCCGGGCCGCCGGCCTTCTTGATCTTCTCCTCCACCTCCTCGGCCATGGTGCGGACCTGGCGGGGGTTGCTCCCGCTCGAGATCACGAACGCATCGGTGATGGAGATGGTTCTTCCCACCGACAGGATCACGGTGTCCTCACCCCCCTTCTCCCAGCAGGCCCGGGCGGCCACACTGCACCATTCCCGGACCTCGTCGAGGGTGATCTGCCCGGATGCTCTCGTCACCGGAGCCGGCCTGCCGATGGGGTCATGAAGTTCCTCCCGTATAGAGGTGGACGGTTGCGGGCGGTCCGCCGGCGCTCGCCGCCGGGCCGCTGGACAGCCACTGGGTGGCCAGGACGGCGACCGTGACCGCGAGGAACAGGAGCAGTACCACCACCGCCAGCATCTCCTCCCGGACCAGCCGGCGGCGCTTCTGCCGCCGCTGGAGTCGCTCACCGGGTCCGCTGGTGACCCGGGGAGGGGTCGGAACCTCGGTGGGCGGACTGTCGGTCGTCATCCGCCTCCAGCGTACATACCACGGTCCCGGATGCAGCGGACCGCTGCCGCGGGGATCAGGTAGT
>JAKAXG010000248.1 GCA_021827225.1 Actinomycetes bacterium
CGCCCTGCGTCTTCTCCGGGAAGCTCGACTGCACGAGGTTGACCGACGGCGTCAGCATCAGGCCCACCCCCAGTCCCATGAAGAACAGGCCGGGGGTGAACGCCCAGACGCTGGGCGAGCCTCTCACCATCAGCAGGAGCAGGAGCATCCCCACCACGGTGATGGCGAACCCGGCCTGGATCAGCGATCGCTGGGAGTGCCGGCGGGCGAAGCGCTGCTGCCCGATGGAGGACAGAAGGATCCCGACGGTCGCGGCGGTGAAGATCCCTCCGGTCTCGATGGCGTTCTTGTGCCGCACGACCTGAAGGAACGCGGATACCGCGAACGAGGCTCCCATGAGCAGCAGCCACTGGAGGTTCTGTGTCACCAGCCCCAGGTTCGAGGTGCGGTTGCGGAACAGCGCGGTGGACAGCAGCGGCTCCTTCTTCTCCCGCTCCAGCCGCCGGACGTGGAGGAAGAACAATGCCAGCACGACGACTCCGCCGGCGATGAGGGCGGCCATACCGCCCACGCTGTACTGGGCCTCCTGGATGCCCAGGATGATCAGGAGCAGACCGGCCGCTGAGACCACCGCTCCGAAGGTGTCGAAGTGGCGGGACGGATCGGCTTCTACCGGGTCCACGACACGACGGGACAGATAGAGGATGGCCAGGACGACCAGCGTCTGGAAGCCGAACGCCGCCCGCCAGCTGACGGCGGTGGCGAGCAGCCCGCCGATCAGCGGGCCGGTGGCGGCCCCGATGCCTCCCATCCCGCTGATCGAGCCGAACGCCCGGGCCCGGGACTGGGTGTCACTGAAGAGCATGGTGGTGAGGATGTAGACGGGTGGGATCAGCAGGGCGGTCCCGATCCCCTCGAGGATGGAGTAGCCGACGATCAGCACGCCCAGCCCGGGAGCGAGAGCGCTGAGCAGCGTGCCCGCCCCGTATGTGGCCAGCCCGAGGCGGAGGCACCGTTTGCGGCCCCATTTGTCGGTCAGCTTCCCGCCGGGGATCATGAGCGCGGCCATGACCAGGAGGAACAGCGTGATCGTGTACTGGACCCCCTTCACCGACGTGCCGAGGTCGTTGCTGATGTCGGTGATCATCACGTTCATGTTCGAGCCGGCGAAGCTGCAGATGAACTGGGCCAGGGCCAGGGGGAGGAGCATCCGGCGCAGTGCCGGATCCGGCCTCCCCACGGCGGCCGCGCTCTGAGCCATGCGTCGCCCCTCAGGGGTGTGCTGTCCGGAGGATCCCGACCCGGCCGGCGCCGTGGTCGAGTTGGTAGTCGAGGTTCATGGCCGCGTTGATGAGCGCCAGGTGGCTGAAGGCCTGCGGGAAGTTGCCGAGCTGCTCGCCGGTTATGCCGATCTCCTCGGCGTAGAGGCCGAGATGGTTGGCGTAAGTGAGCATCTTCTCGAACACCATCCGGGCCTGCTCCAGGCGTCCCGAGCGGGCCAGGGCATCCACGTACCAGAACGAGCACATCGAGAACGTCCCCTCCGAGCCCCGGAGGCCGTCGGGAGAGGCGCTCGGGTCGTAGCGGTACACGAGGCTGTCGGATACGAGCTCCTCGCCCATCTTCGTCAGCGTCGACTGCCACATCGGGTCGGAGGGAGCGAGGAAGCCGACGAGGGGCATCAGGAGGAGGGAGGCGTCGAGAACGTCGGTCTCGTAGTGCTGCACGAACGCCTGGCGCTCGGGCTTCCATCCGCGGTCCATGACCTGCTGGTACACCCGGTCGCGCTCCGCCGACCACCGCCGGATGTCGCCCGGCCTACCGGTGCTCTGGGCGAGGCGGATGCCCCGGTCGAGGGCTATCCAGGCCTGGAAGCGTCCGTAGGTGAAGTCCCGGCGGCCCCCCCGGGTCTCCCATATCCCCTCCTCCGGCTCGTCCCAGTGATCGCACAGCCAGTCGATGATCTGGCTCAACTTCCGCCATCCCTCGTAGGCGATACCGGCCCCGTTGGTGACGGCCAGGTATATGGCGTCCGCGGCCTCGCCGTAGATGTCGAGCTGCCGCTGATCGGAGGCGCCGTTCCCGACCCGGACCGGGCGGGATCCCTGCCACCCGTCCAGGTGCCCGAGCACCTCCTCCTCCAGATCGCTGGTTCCGTCGACGCGGTACATGATCTTCAGCGGCCCCGAGCCCTCCCCGACCTGCTCCGCCACGCGGTCGCCCAGCCAGTGCCCGAACGCCTGTGCCTCCTCCATGAACCCGAGGCCCAGGAGGGCGTAGATGGAGAACGACGAGTCGCGCACCCAGGTGTAGCGGTAGTCCCAGTTGCGTTCCCCGCCCCTCTGCTCGGGCAGCCCGGCGGTCGGGGCGGCCACCAGCCCACCGGTCGGCGCGTAGGTCATGAGCTTCAAGGTGATGGCGGAACGCTGCACGATCTCCCGCCACCGGCCCTTGTAGGTGGACTGGCCGAGCCACGACTGCCAGAAGCGGTCGGTGTCGTCGAACAGCCTTGCCGGCTCACCGGGTGCCAGCCGGTTCTCCCTGCCAGCCGGTCCGGAGCGCAGCACCACACCGGTGAACTGGCCCTGGGTCAGCTCTACGGTGGCGGTCGCGCCGTCGCCGCGGCGCTCCAACCCCATCCCCACCCTGGCATGGTCGGGGTCGGCGGGAGGCGACATCAGCGTGAGGTCGATGGCGTGGTTGTGGAACACCGCGGCGCCGTCGCTCATGTCCAGGTCGTGCTTGGCGCGGCCGTAGTCGAAGCGGGGCTGGCAGTCCAGCCGGAATCGCATCCGGCCCCGGGTGACCCGCATGACCCGCACGATGTCGTGTCGATCGGTGGCCGGGCCGGTGGCCGGCGGCATGAAGTCGATGAGTTCCCCGACCCCGCCCTCCGTTATGAACCGGGTGATCAGGATGGCCGTGCCGGGCAGGTAGAGCTGCTTCGACCGGAACTCGACCCCCTCGGGGTCGACCCGGAAGTAACCGCCCTTCTCCGCGTCGAGGATGGAAGCGAACACACTGGGCGAATCGAACCTCGGGCAGCAGTACCAGTCGATCGTGCCGTCCGTGGTCACCAGGGCGGCGGTCTGCAGGTCGCCGATCATCCCGTGGTCCTCGATGGAAGCTTGGGTCTGCATCGCGGCGATTCCTTCCGTCATCTCTGTCCTGCAGCCATCCTCCCTCCGGTCATCTGACACGGACTCACCCGCAGCAGGTGATCGGGCGCGGTCCGAAGGATCCGCCTTCCGGTCACTTGTGGGCATCGAGACGCCCAGGTGGTGGCAGCATCTCCCGGAGGCGATGCCGGAGACAGGGGGGTCCATGGCTTGGCAACTGGAGGGAACCTATTTCGAGAACTGCCCGTGCGACATGGTCTGCCCCTGCACCACCTCGGCGTTCTCGATGCCCGCGGATCAGGACCGGTGCCGGGTCGTGCTGGCCTTCCACATCGACCGGGGTGAGGTCGAGGGGGTGGACGTCGGCGGTAGGAGTGTGGTCGTGCTGGCCGACACCCCGGCTCTCATGGGGGAGGGCAACTGGCGGGTCGGCATGGTCATGGACGCCGCCGCGTCACCCGAGCAGGCCGAGAAGCTGGGTGCCGTGTTCAGCGGCCAGCTCGGTGGCCCCATGGCCATGCTCAGCCCCCTGATCAGCGAGATGCTGGGCGTGGAGTCCGCGGCCATCGAGTACCACGACGACGGGAGGCGCCACTCGCTCAGGGTGGGGGAGATGATGGACATCGAGATCGAGGACTTCGTGGCGCCGGCCAACCCCGGTGGCCCGGTTGAGCGCCTGAGCGGGATGTTCCATCCGGCGAGCTCCGAGCTCACCATCGCCCGGGCCACCCGGTCGAGTGTGGACGCGTTCGGCCTGTCTTTTTCCCACGTGGGGAAGAACGGCCACTCCGCGCCGTTCGCCTGGGCGGCGTGAGCCAGGGCGCCGGGAGGCTGCGACCGGCACCCGGATCGGCGTCGCTGCTGCTGCTGGCGGTGGTGGCGGCGGGCGCGTGGGTCGCGGTCGGCGGCCTGGCGCAGGGGATGGGGTCGATGCCCGGCACCATGGGCCTCGGCCCCGGTGCCTTCATAGGCGTGTGGGCCCTGATGATGTCCGCCATGATGCTGCCCTCGGCGTGGCCCTTCGCCTCCCTGTACGCACGCAGCTTCGGGCGGGAGGAGCGGGCTGGGCGCCTGGCGGTGTTCGTGTCCGCCTACCTGCTGGTGTGGAGCGCGTCGGCCCTGCCCGCCTACGGCGCCGGATGGGTGGCCGACCAGCTGGCGGGAAGCCACCCCCTGGGGGCGAGGGCGCTGGCGGTGACCGTCTTCGCCGTTTGCGGGGTCTACCAGCTGACGCCCTGGAAGAGCCGCTGCCTCGCCAGGTGCCGCTCCCCGCTGGGACTGATCCTCCGATACGGCGGCTACCGCGGAAAGGTCCGCGACCTGCGGGTGGGGATCTCCCACGGGGGGTTCTGCCTGGGGTGCTGTTGGGCCCTGATGCTACTCCTGGTGGCGTTCGGATTCATGAACATGCTGGCCATGGTCGTGCTGGCCGGCGTGGTGCTCATGGAGAAGACCTGGGTGTGGGGGCCCCGCGCCGGGCGCGCCCTGGGCCTGGTGGCCCTCCTGCTGGCGGTGGTGGCGGTGTTCGAGCCCGGGCTCGCGCCGGGCCTGCACCACAGCCGCCCCGCCGGCGGGATGCCCATGTGACCAGGTCCTGAGCGGGGACGGCCGGCTCCTACCCGTGGGATCCGGCCGCGGTCGATCTCCGCCCCCCGTCCTCGTCCAGCCGGCCGTCGCGCAGGCGGATGATCCGGTCGGCCGTCGCCGCGACGCGGGCGTCGTGGGTGACCAGGATGGTGGTGAGCTCGGGCCGGTCGGCCCGCAGCTTGGCGAACAGGTCGAGCACCAGGTCCACGGATGCCTCGTCGAGGCTGCCGGTCGGCTCGTCCGCCAGGAGGAGATCCGGGTCGTTGGCCAGGGCCCGGGCTATGGCGACGCGCTGGCGTTCGCCGCCCGACAGCTTGGTCGGCGGCCGGTTCTCCTCCCCGGCCAGATCGACGTCGGCGAGGAGGGACCGGGCCCTGTCCTCGCGTTGGTGGCGGTTCAGGCCGGTGCCGAACATGGCCACCTCCACGTTGTCCAGGGCGCTCAGGTGGGGGAGCAGGTTGTGCAACTGGAACACCAGGCCGATGTGGCGGCGCCGGTAGGCGGCCAGATCCCCCACCTCGGCCAGGTCGGCTCCGCCGGCCCGAATGCGCCCGGAGGTGGGCGTGTCGAGGGCCGCGAGCAGGTGGAGCATGGTGGACTTCCCGCAGCCCGACGGTCCGGTGACGGCGACGGATTCCCCCTGCTCCACGGTAAGGGTGAGCCCATCGAGGGCCTTGACCAGACCGCCGTCGAAATATTTGCAGACGTCGGTCATTTCTACTGCCGGTTCACTCATGGCGCAGGGCCTCCATGGGCGGGGCGATGGCGGCCCGTACAGCGGGGGCGAGGGCGCCGAGGACCACCATGCCGAGGGCGGTGTAGAGGGCCCGGCTGAACACGGCGGTGGTGTACTCGGGGTGCAGCACCCCGACCAGGCTGGGCAGGTGCTGGATTCCGGTCACGGCCAGAACCGCCAGCGCCAGGCCCCCGGCCACGCCGATGAGGCCGATGACGAGGCCCTCGCACATGATCATGCCGGCGATGCGCCGGCGGGACCACCCGACCGCGCTCAGCACCCCGAACTCCCGGGTCCGTTCGATGAAGCTCATGGTCATGGCGCTCATCACGACCACCGCACCGATGATGATGGCCAGGACCGTCGCCCCCCGGTCGGCGGCCATGATCAGTGACAGGCTGCGGTCGGCCCGGCCGAACTGCTCCACGGTGCGGATGGTCGTCAGGTTGGGGAATTTGTCATCGATGCGGGCCTGCACCGCGGCGATGCTGGCCCCAGAGACGGTACGCACGAACAGCAGGGTGTACTGGCCTTCCTGGCGCTGGTAGGACTGGAACCAGTTGATCGGGATCATCACCCCGGTGTCGCCCAGGGCCTGGCCGGTCGAGTAGATGCCGACGATGTTGAAGGTGTGATCGTCGAGGCTGATGGTCTGGCCCACCTTCAGACCCAGGTTCTCCGCCGCCCGCCAGCCGAGCATCACCTCGTTAGTGGCATCAGCGCTGTAGGGACGGCCGTCCAGGACCGTCACCCCGAACCCGTCCAGTTCGGTCGGGGCTATGCCGATCTCGAGGAACTGGGGGTTGTCGGCGTTGAGGCGGGTGGTGCCGATGAGTGCCCCCGTCACGCTCCCGACGCCGGGGACGGACCTGATCTGGGGAATCGACGAGGCGTTGATGCTGCTGGCCAGGAGGTCGGCGACCGCCTTCTGCGACACCGCGAAGCTGGCCTGACCGATCTTCAACAACGCCAGGTCGCTGGATTTCAGGCTCTCTGTCACGACCCCCAGCGAGACGACCGCGAGCACCCCGATGGCCACGGCCAGAGAGGTCAGCGTCAGCCGGAGCTTCTTAACCGTGACGTTGTGGACGATCAACGACACGAACGACACCGGAGACGAACCTACCGAGGGCGCGCTCCCTGGAAGTAGGGCTGAACGGCCCTGCCCGTCCGCCGGCTGCGGGGGGATCAGCTGGTGGCAGATTC
>JAKAXG010000249.1 GCA_021827225.1 Actinomycetes bacterium
CGTTGACCGCGACGCTGCGTCGCCAGCCCGGCTCCCGGTGGCTGAGATGGTGCCTGGTCATGCCCGCTCCGGCCATGGTGAAGCCGGTGAACACCCCGATGGCGTACATGGGGATGAGCGACGCCACCTGGGCCCTGGTGGCGACCAGCAGCGCGATCGACGCCACGGCCAGGACGATGATGCCGTTGGAGAACACCAGCCGGTGGCCGCGGACGGTGAGCGGGCGGGGCAGGAACGAGTCCTCGGCCACGAAGCTCACCAGGAACGGGAACCCGGTGAAGCTGGTGTTCGCCGCCAGGATCAGGATGACGGCGGTGGCCGCCTGCAGCAGGCCGTAGAGGATGGAGCCGCCGAGTCCGTGACCGTACACCAGCCGGCCCAGCTCGGACACCACCGTCGGGGTGCCCGACTCGAACGGTCGGACGTGGGACAGGGCGGCCAGGAGGGACACGCCGAGAAACATCGACCCGAGGATCGTGCTCATGATGACCAGGGTGGTACGGGCGTTCCTGGCCTGCGGATCCCGGAAGACGCTGACCCCGTTCGAGATGGCCTCGGTCCCGGTCATGGCCGACCCCCCGTTGGCGAACGCCCTGGCCGCGTAGAACAGCGACACGCCCAGCAGGAGTCCGCCGCCCTGGTGGCCCAGGCGAATCTGGCCGGTCTGGACGGGAACGTGACCGAGGTCCCCGACGGCCGCCTTGCCCAGCCCGGTGAAGATCAGCACCGCCATGTTGGCGATGAAGAAGTAGGTGGGGACGGCGAACACCCTGCCGGCCTCCCGCAGGCCCCGCAGGTTCCCATAGGCGATGAGGAGCACGAAGCCGATCGACAGCGGCACCGCCGCCGACGACAGGGAGGGGAAGGCCGAGATGATGGCGTCCGTGCCGGCCGCCACCGACACCGCCACGGTGATGGTGTAGCTGATGAGAAGCGCGGCTCCGGCGATCTGGGCCACGTTGGGTCCGAAGTTGTCCCGGCTGACCACATAGGAGCCGCCCGCCTTCGGGTAGGACCTCACCACGTCGCGGTAGCAGACCGTCACCACCGCCAGCACGGCCAGGATCAGCAGCGTGATGGGGGTGACCAGGCCGAACGCCGCCAGGCCGCCGACCGGGAGGAGGATGCGCAGGATCTCCTCCGTGGCGTAGGCGGAGGAGGACATGACGTCGGAGGACAGGACCGCCAGCGCGGTCGGCTTGCCCAGCCGCTCACCCGACAGTTGGTCACTGATCAGTGGCGGGCCCAGCAGGAACCGCTTCAACCGGTAGCCGCGCGACTCGGGGACCGCGACGTCCGGGCGGCCGGCCACCGGCGGAGCCCACCCGGGGAGGGACACGCCCTGTCCCGGGGTCACCCGGTCGTCGGTCGCAACGCTCTCCGCCGTTCGGCCGTGCTCGCTGATGGCTACCTCCGTGAAGTCGCACCAGGCTAATCACCGCTGGGGCGCCCGGGCGACCGGACAGCTGGGGTCCCGGAGCGGACCGCTGGTCATGAGGGCCGGGCGGCTGCGCCGGAACGGGTGCGGGAGGCACCCCCGATCCACCACGATGGTCGGGTGACCGACACGGCGACCGCCAGGAAGGCGACCCTCCGACTGGACCGGGGCCGGCCGTGAGCGGCCCGTCCGCCCGCAGCCACGCGCCGTGCACCGTCGTGGACCGGGGGATTCTCCGGCGCAACATAGAAGCGGCCGCGGCCCTCGCCGCCGGAGCCGGGATCGCCCTTCGACCACACGCCAAGACCCACAAGTGCCGCGAGATCGCCGCCCTGCAGCTGGCGGCCGGCGCCGTGGGGCTGTCCGTGGCGACCGTGGGGGAGGCGGAGGTCTTCGCCGGTGCGGGGGTGCGGGACCTGTTCATCGCCCTGCCGCTGTGGCCCGGAGACGACACCGCCGCCCGGTTGGCCGCCCTGTGCGAGCGGGCCGTGCTCACCGTGGGCGTCGACTCGGTGGAAGGTGTCGGGGCGCTGGCTGACCGCGTCCCGGCGTCGAGCGGGCTCCGGGTGGCCGTCGAGGTGGATTGCGGGCTGGGCCGCACCGGCACCCCGCCCGGGACCGCCGGGGAGGTGGCCCGCGCCGCCGGCGACGCCGGGTACCAGGTGACCGGGGTGTTCACCTTCCCCGGGCAGAGCTACCAGCCCGGCGCCGCCGAGGACGCCGCCGGGCAGGAGAGCGCGGCGCTGGCCCGGGCCCGCGGCGCGCTGGAGGCGGCCGGTGTGGCCTGCCCGGTCCGCTCCGGGGGCAGCACGCCCTCGCTCGGCCCGGCGTTGCGGCGAGCCGGCGGCGACGTGGTGACCGAGCTGCGTCCGGGCGTCTACGCCCTGAACGACGCCCAGCAGGTGACCCTCGGCGCCGCCGCGACCGACGACGTGGCCCTGTGGGTCCTCGGCCGGGTGGTCAGCGCGCCCGCGCCCGGCCGGGTCGTTCTCGACGCCGGCTCCAAGCTGCTCGGCCCCGACCGGCCGCCGTGGGTCGCCGGCCACGGCCTGCTGCCCGACCATCCCGGTGCGGTGGTCACCGGGCTGTGGGAGCACCACGCCGTCGTCGACCTGTCGGCGTGCGGGCGACGCCCCCCGGCCGTCGGCGATACGGTCCGGGTCGTCCCCAACCACGTCTGCACGGCGGTCAACCTGGTCGACGAACTGCTCGTGGTGGACGGCGACGATCTCCTCGTCGGGCGGTGGCCGGTCGCCGCCCGGGGACGCAACGCCTGACCGTCCGCAGGGACTTCCGGCCCTTCTTCTGCGTCCGCCGGTCCCGCAGAGTGACCCACGGGATGAGAACAGGAGCGTGGAGGAGATCGCCGGGGGACGCCCGGCCCGGCCGCCCCGGCGGTTCCAGATGGGTGGTGCTGGCGGTGCTGTGCGTGAGCCTGCTGCTGGTGAGCCTCGACAACACCATCCTGAACACCGCCCTGCCCGTGATCGCCGACACCATGAAGGCGTCCACCAGCGAGCTGCAGTGGATCGTGGACGTCTACGCCGTGGTCTTCGCCGGGCTCCTTCTGGTCCTCGGCAGCCTGGGCGACCGGGTCGGGCGCAAATGGGTGTTCATGTCCGGTCTGGGGGTCTTCGGGACCGGTTCGGCGCTGTCCGCGCTGTCGTCGACCCCGGACCGGCTGATCGCCGCCCGGGCGTTCATGGGGGTCGGGGCGGCCGCCATCATGCCCTCGACGCTGTCGATACTCACCAACGTGTTCACCGCCACGGGTGAGCGGTCCAAGGCCATCGGCCTGTGGTCGGGCACGAGTGGCCTGGGCATCTCGCTCGGACCGGTGGTGGGCGGTTGGCTGCTGGCGCACTACTGGTGGGGCTCGGTGTTCCTCGTGAACGTCCCCATCGCCTTCGCCGGGTTGGTGGCCACCGCCGCGGTGGTGCCGAACTCCCGCGACCCGGCCTCCCGGCGGGCGGATCCGGTGGGGGCGCTCCTGTCGATCGTCGGCATGACCCTCCTCCTGTGGGCCATCATCGACGCCGCCGCCCGCTCCTGGACCTCACCGGCGATCCTCGGGGCCCTCTTCGGTGGTCTGGCCGTCCTGGCCGCCTTCGCCGGATGGGAGCGCCGGTCCGATCACCCGATGCTGCGGCTGGCGTTCTTCCGGAAGCGCTCCTACTCGGTGGCCATGTCCGGGATGGCCATGGTGATGTTCGCGCTGATGGGCTGCCTGTTCCTTCTCACCCAGTACCTCCAGTTCTTCCTGGGCTACAGCCCGCTGGCCGCCGGCCTGCGGGTGGCTCCCGTCGCCGCCGTGCTTCTGGTGGTGTCGCCCCTGTCGATCTGGGCGGTCGGCCGGGTGGGGACCAAGGTGGTGGTGGCCGCGGGCATGTGCATGGTCGCGCTCGGGCTCGCCGGGCTGGCCCGCGTCGGGATGCGGGAGGGGTACTCGGACGCCGTCGGGTTCCTGGTGCTCCTCGGCTGCGGGGCCGGTCTCATGCTCGCCCCCTGCACCGACTCGGTGATGGGCTCGGTGCCGCTGAACGACGCCGGAGTGGGCTCGGCGACGAACGGGGCGGCCATCCAGACCGGGGGGGCGCTGGGCGTGGCCGTCCTCGGCAGCCTGCTCAACGGCCGGTACCGGTCCACCGTCGGGCCGGTCCTGTCCGGCTCGGGGGTGCCCCGGTCCACCGCCCATCTGATCATGGGCTCGCTGGGGGCGACCATCGAGGCGGCCCGCAGGGTGGGCGGGGAGGCGGGCGCCGCCCTGGCCGCCGTCGGGCGCGGCGCGTTCCTCAGCGGCATGCATCTGGCTCTCGAGGTCGGGGCCGTGGTCGCTCTCGTCTCGGCGGCCCTGATCCTGGCGCTGTTGGGCGGCCGGCCCGCCGGCCGGGATCGCTCCGGCGGGCGGCCGGCCGGCTGATCGGCCCGTCCTGCTCAGGGCCGGCCGGCCACGATGGAGAACACCGGCCGGTTCAGGGTCACACCGCCCAGCGACCCCAGGAACGGGGCGCCGCCCAGGGCGAACACGCCCCCGTCGCCGGCGGCCAACCAGTAACCCGACCCGCCGCGGTTGGCGGCGATGCCCACGACAGGGCGGGCCAGGGCGGTGCCGGCCATGGAACCGCCGAAGCGGGCGTCGCCGAAGGAGAACACGCCGCCGTCGGCGGCGGCCAGCCAGTAGCCGCCACCGTCGGTGGAGGTGGCCATCCCGACGACGGGGGCGTCCAGGTGGTACCCGCCCAGGGAACCGAAGAAGCGGGCGTCGCCGAAGGAGAACACACCGCCGTCCGAGTCGACGATCCAGTAGCCCTTGCCGTCGGGCGTGGCGGCCATGGCCACGGGGCTGCCGTCGTGACCTCCGGCCGGGATGCTCGACAGCTCGTCGCCGTAGTAGCCGGCGTCACCGAAGGCCTGCACCGACCCCAGGCCGCTGAGGCCCACCTCCAGGACCCAGTATCCCTTTCCGTCCGGGGTCGACACGATGCCGATGGACGTCGGCCACAGGTCGGCTGCCCCTGCGTAGCGGGTGGTGTCCGCCGGCTGTCCGTAGCTGCCGGCGTCGCCGTAGGCGTAGATGTCGCCGCTGTAGGCGTTGAGGATCCAGTAGCCGCCGTTGCCCGGGGTGGCGGTCATCGACCAGCAGGACCCGTCGGGCATCGAACGGGCCGGCGGGTTGGCCGGGCAGTTCGCCGGGTTGGCTGCCGCCGAGCCGACGAAGGGAACGCCGAAGCTGAACACCCCGCCGTCGCCGGCCTCCAGCCAGTATCCCGGGGCGGCGGCCGCCGCCGGGAGCGCTCCCGACACCGGGAACGCCGCCGTCAGGGCGGCGGCGCCCACTGCTCCCAGCCGCACAGCGGTCCTGGTCACCCGGCCGATCCGACCCCCTCTTCGAGCTCCCCGCATCTGCGCACGTCCTTTCAGTCGACAAGGGCCGCTCCGTCAGGCCCTTCGCCGGTGGACGACGCCGCCGCGGCCCGCGCCGAATTGTGGGTGGTCGAGCCCGCCGTCGGTAGGGTCGCAAGTCCTGGCCGCGCCGGCGTTCAGGACGCGACCATCTCGGTGGTGCCGTCCTCGGCGATGACCGCCCGGCGGGCGGAGAGCATCCCGAACCAGAGGGTGAGCGCCGTGAGCGCCGACAGCAGACCGACCGACGCCCCCCAGGAGCGGGTAGCGGAGTGCAGAAGCCCGGCCGCCAGGGGACCGGCCGTGGCGATCAGGTAGCCGGTGCCCTGGGCCATGCTGGACAGCGCCCCGGCCACGGCCGGCGTCCGGGCCCTGGCCATGATGAAGTACAGCGCCAGGGCGATGCTGACCCCCTGTCCCAGCCCGAGGAGGAACGCCAGTGGCAGGGCCGCTCCCAGCGGCACGAAGAGGGGGGCCACGGTAGCCACCACGCTGACGACGGCGGCGGCCGCCAGGACCGGACGGTCGATGCCGAAGCGGGCCACCAGGACGGGCGCGGCCACCGCGGTGATCACCCCTCCCACGCTGAGCATGGTGTTGACCAGACCGGCGGTGGAGGGGTCCAGCCCGCGGCTGCGGTACAGATCGGGGAGTATCGAGAGCGTGCCGTAGTAGGTGAGGCTCTGCAGGCCCATGAAGGCGGTGACGCTCCAGGCGAGCGGGGACCGGCGCAGCGACACCATCACCCCCCGGCTGGCCAGGTCGGGCACCGTGTGGCCGCCCAGCTGCGGCAGCCACACCAGAAGCGCCAGCACCGCCGGAGCCGCCCACACCCCGAGCGGCAGCCCTATCGAGTGGTGACCGACCCGGTAGAGCGGCACGCTCACCGCCGAGCCGACCATGGCGCCCAGGTAGAGCATGGCCAGGTAGGCGCCGAGGAGGTGGGCGGCCCGGTCCGGGGCCCGGCGCTTCACCAGGCTGGAGAGGAGGACGTTCATGAGGGCGATGCCCGCGGCGCTCAGCACCGTTCCGAACAGGAAGGCGCCGCCCGGAGCGGCGGCCCGCAACGCCTGGCCCAGCGCCACCGCGGTGATGGCCACCCCGAGGCCCCTCTCGTCACCGAAGCGTCGTCCGACCCAGCCGGCCACCGGTGAGAACACCCCGAAGCACAGCACCGGGATGGTGGTGACCACCGTCAGCATGACCCCCGAGTAGCC
>JAKAXG010000250.1 GCA_021827225.1 Actinomycetes bacterium
GATCTCTCGATTCGTTCTACCGGCGGGCGGAGCAGCTCGTCGCCGACGGGGCGGACCTCCTGGACGTAGGAGGGGTGAAGGCCGGACCGGGTCCGGAGGTGTCCGAGCAGGAGGAGCTCGACCGGGTGGTGCCCGCCGTGGCGGCTCTCCGCGACCGGTTCGAGGTCCCGATCTCGGTGGACACCTGGCGCGCCGCGGTCGCCCGCGAGTCGTACCGGGCGGGGGCGGTCGTCGGCAACGACATCAGTGGGTTCGCCGATCCCGACTACCTGCTCGAGGCGGCCCGCGCCGGGGCCACCGTGGTCGCCACCCACATCCGTCTCGGGCCGCGCATACCGGACCCCGATCCCCACTACGACGATCTGGTGGCTGAGGTGTCCGCCTTCCTGGTCGAACGGGCGGAGAGGGCCCGGGCCGTCGGCCTGGGGGACTCGCAGATCGTGATCGATGCCGGCCTGGACCTGGGCAAGACCGCTTGGCAGTCCCTGGAGCTGCTCCGCGCCTCCGACCGGCTGGCCGACCTGGGCTGGCCGCTTCTGCTGTCCGCTTCGAACAAGACCTTCCTCGGAGTCGTCTTCGGTCTCGAGGTAGGGGAACGGGCAGAGGCCACCGTGGCGGCCCACGCCATCGGCGTCAGCCTGGGATGCCGGATACTGCGGGCCCACGACGTCCGCTCGGCCCGGCGGGTCGCCGACACCGTGGCAGCCGTGCTGGAGGCGGCATGAGCGGCGGCTCGGACCCGGTGGTGCTGGTGGAGGGCGGCGACCCGACTCTCGTGGCGGAAGCGGTGGCAGCGGTCGTCTCCCAGCTCGTCGGTGAAGACGACCGTTCGCTGGCCGTCGAGGACCATGGGGGGGAGGAGATCGACCTGGCGGCTGTCGCCGACGCCTGCGCCACCCCGCCGTTCCTCGTATCCCGGCGGGTGGTGGTGATACGCGACATCGGACGGTTCAGCACCGAGGACGTGTCCCCGCTGCTGGCGTACCTGGAGGATCCGCTGCCGACGACGGCCCTCGTCCTCGTAGCCGGCGGGGGGGCGGTGGCCGCCAAGCTGGCCGCCGCGGTCAAGGCCAAGGGCCGGGTCGTGAGCACATCGGTGGACGCCCGCCGGGCCGGGGACTGGCTGCACGAGCGGATCCGCTCGGCCGGTTTCCGGGTTGACCGCGAGGCGGAGGACAGGTTGCAGCGGCACCTGGGGGAGGACGTGAGCCGGCTCGTGCCCATCCTGTCGGTCCTGCAGTCTGCGTATGGGGCCGGGGCCCATCTGGGGGTGGAGGAGATCGAGCCGTACCTCGGAACGGCGGGCTCGGTGACCCCATGGGCGTTCACCGACGCCATCGACGCCGGCGATACCGCCGAGGCCCTTTCGCACCTTCGGCGGCTGCTCGAGGGAGGAGAGCGCCACCCACTCGTGGTCCTCGCCATCCTCAACCGTCACGTCCAGTCCCTTATGCGGGTCGATGGGCCGTCCATCCGCACCGAGGCCCAGGCGGCGGAGGCCATGGGTATCGCCAAGGGTCGCAGTACGTTCCCGGCGAAGAAGGCTGTGCGGTCGGCCAGGCAGTGGGGCTCGGCGAACATCGCGGAGGCGCTCGGCCTACTCGCCGACGCCGAGGTCGATCTCAAAGGCGGCAGCGGATGGGCTGCCGAGACCGTCCTGGAGGTACTGGTCGCCAGGTTGTGCCGGATGAGTCGAACGCGGCCGGGGCTCGCCGCGTCGTCCCGGTAGAGAGCGCCGATCGTGCATCTGAGCGCTCTCAGCATGGCGGCCGCGGGTGGGGCGTCGGTGCTCGCCGGCGCTATCAACGCTCTGGCGGGCGGGGGCACACTGATCTCCTTCCCGGCGCTAATCGGTCTGGGGGTTCCCGCAGTGGAGGCCAACGTCACCAACACCGTGGCGCTCCTCCCCGGCTACCTCGCCGGCTCGTATGCCCAGCGAGACGACCTCCGACCGCAGTTGACCCACGCCAAGGTTCTGTCTTCCGTGTCGGCGGCGGGAGGGCTCGCTGGTTCAGTGCTTCTCGTGGCCCTACCCGCCACGGCTTTCCGGGCGGCCGTCCCCTACCTCATCCTCCTGTCCTGCGGGCTTTTGGCCTTCGGCGACCGGCTGAGGCCCTACGCCAGTGCCGGGCGGCGAGCCAGCGCAGGCGACCGCGGCCCGACACGAGTCGAGGCGGCCGCAGCCGTGTTCGCCTCCTCGGTGTACGGCGGATTCTTCGGTGCCGGTCTCGGCATCATGCTGTTGGCGGTGCTGTCCCTGTTCTCCAGCGAGTCGCTGCCGAAGCTCAACGCACTCAAACAGGCGCTGTCATTTGTCATCAATCTCGTTGCCGCCGTCTTCTTCCTGTTCTCAGGCAAGGTGGTATGGGTGCTCGTTCCGATAATGGCGGTCGGCAGCCTGCTCGGCGGGCTCCTGGGAGGCCGGTTGGTGCAGGTGGTCAACGGTGCCCTCTTGCGCCGGGTGGTCGTCCTCTCGGGAGTGGCCGTGGCCATAAGCTTCTGGGTCGGCTGACAGGCCAGAACGGCACCTGCATACACTCAGTCTCTGATGGTGTCTCGTCGCTCGTCGATCGTCCTCGGGGGATGGATGGATCCCGGCGTCCGGGAGGCAGTCGCCGTTGGCCGCCGACCGAGGATCGACGTGCTGGAGCTCGAACGATCCCTGGGAGCGTCGCTCTACGACTTCGGCCACCTGCGGGACGGCACCAGCCGAGGCCAGCGCGGCCTGGCTGCCGCGGCGCGGCGGACCGGCCAGTGGAGCGCCATGCTCGCCCTTGCCGTGGCCGGGCGGGTCTCGACCGACGAAGTGGTGTACGCCACCGGCGAGGACGTCGGTTTCGTCCTGGCCGCCGTCCTACAGGCCCGCAGCGCGAGCGGGCCGGCGTTGGTCGTCCGGCTGGAGGAGCCGTCCTATGGCAGGACGGTCTGGAGGCGAGCGGTATTCGATCTGCACCGCCACAACGCCCTGCGGCGGATCGACCGGTTGGTGTGCCGGACAGCTGCCCACCTGCAGTACCTCCACGCCGTAGAACGGGTCCCGATGCACAAATTGGCGGTTGTGAGTGAGAGCACCGACGAGGTGTTCTTCTCTCCGGAGCGCGCCTTGGCCGACCCCCCAGGCGACCTGCCCGCTATGAGCCAGCCGTACATAGTCGCCGCCGGCTTGGAGAAGCGGGACTACGACACGCTCGTCCAGGCGGTCGACGGTCTGCCGGTCGGGGTGGTGATCGGTGCAGGCAGTCCGTGGCGACGGGGCGGGTACCAGCGAGGTGGGTCCCGGCCACTGCCGCCCAACGTGACGGTATCGTCCTTCGACCCTAAACAGATGAGAGCCTTGTACCACCGGGCGGCTTTCGTGGTAGTTCCGGTGACCCCCACTCTGAGGGCCTGCGGCATGAACGTCGTACTCGAAGGCTGGGCGATGGGAAAAGCAGTGATCGCCACGCGCACGGCCGGGCTGGTAGACGCAGTGACGGAGGGCGTCAACGGGATGCTGGTCGAGCCGTACGACGTCGAGGGATGGCGGTCCGCCATCCTACGACTGCTCAGCGATCCGGGTACGGCGTCAGAGCTGGGTAGGGCAGGGCGCGAGCTGGTCGCCACCCGACGCCGCCTGCCGAGATTCGTGGCCACCATCGAGGAACTCCTCGATTCGGCGGCCCGCGCCCGGGGGAGTCGTACCTAGACGCTCGCAGGTATCAAATGGGGGGGAGACGGCTCATAACCGGTGTGAGCCGTTACCTCGAGACCTTCTCGCGACACCGGATCGCCGTAATCCTGCCGATCGTGGTCGCCCTCTTCATCAGCGGCTGGTACGCCACTTCACAGCCAGCCAAGTACCAGGCCACCACCACGGTCTGGTTCGACACCGCCGTGCCCGCCCCGTCGTCACTCGACAACCCGACCAACGGCGGGACCACCCCCGCCCAGGAGGGTCAGCAGGTCCTCCAGGAGCTGCTGGGGACGTCTCAGTTCCTGGTCAAGGTGGGCCACCGCGGCCCTCTGGCGTCCTACCTGACAGCCCACCCGCCCCGGGGCAAAACGGGGGTGTCGGCCCTGTTCTCGAAGCTGATCTCCGTGGTCCACAAGAGTTCATCGGCCACACCGTCGTTGAACGACCAGATCGTCGCGACACTGCAGAAGGCGTTCGCGTTCGATCCCATCGGTCCCCAGGTGCTCGATGTGTCCATGACGTCCACCAACCCGGGGGTGATGGTGGGAACCCTCAACGCGCTGACCGCCGAGTACAACAGCGAGATAGCCGCACAGCGGGCGGCCAGGGACACCGCCACATCCACGTACTACCAGGCGGACCTCCAAGATGCCGCCACATCCCTGGACCACGCCAACGCGGCAGTGACCGGGTACCTGCAGGCCCACCCGACCGCTTCCACGGCGAGCGACCCGGTGTTCAACCAGCTGGTGCAGGCCGCCGGCCTGGCCCAGACGAACTATACGAGCACCAAGCAGGCCCTCCAGCAGGCGACACTCGGCCTCAAGAACGCCGTCTCGGCATCCGCGTTCCACGTCATCGACCCGGCGGTAGCTGTGTCCCGGCTCAGCAACAAGAAGCACGAGATCTTCACGGTCGTAGCCGGGCTGGTGGCCGGCATGCTGATCAGTGCCCTCGCCGTCAGCACCCTGACCGCCATGGACAAGACCGCCCGGCGGGAAGAAGACATCGAGGACGCGCTCGGCGTCGAGGTGGTGGCCAGCATTCGGGAGCTGCCAAGGATCAGACGCCGCGTTCCCGTCGGGGGGGTGAAGTCCTCGTGAGCCCGGCCGGATCGCGCAGCCCCGTCGACGACCCGATGGCCTCGTTCATGTCCCTCGACCCGTCGGATGATGTCCAGCACGATCTGGACCAGCCGGAGCGGCCCCGCCCCGTCCGGGGACGGGGAGCGGCCTCCATCTCCGTCCGCCCGCAGGTGCTCGAGTCCTGCTCGGTTGCCCTGAGACGGATGGGCGACTCGGATCCCGGTACCATCGCCGTCACCAGCACCCTCCGCCGCGAAGGCCGCTCGACGGTGGCCCTCGGGCTGGCCGTCACCGCCGCCGTCGAACTGGGACGGCGGACCATCCTGCTGGAGCTGGACGAAGAGAGCCGGCGGGTGCCGAACCTGGTGGACCTGGAGCCCGGTCCCGGCGCGGCAGACTTCCTCGGAGGGATTGCGGCCATCGAGGACTGCATCCGGCCGCTGGAGCGTGACCTGGATGTGATGCCCTTCGGGACCCGTGTCGGCGGCGACGGCATCGCCAAGGACATAGACCGCTTCGCTGAGCTCGTCGATGTCCTCGGTCGCCGCTGCGACGTGCTGGTCGCCGATCTACCGCCGCTCAGTTCCGGCCTGACCACCGCCCGGATGGCCGATCTGTTCCGGTCGGTGGCCCTGGTCGTGCGGGCCGGGGCGGTACCGCTGACCGAGATGAGCCAGATGGTCTCCATGCTGGGTCAGAAACCATTCGTGATCCTCAACGGCAAGGCGGCCCCCAAGAGGTCCCGCATCGGCAAAATCCTACGGCTCCGGCCATGACCAGCTGGGGAGTGGTCATCCTCCTGGCCGCCGTGTACTTCGGGCTGAAGCGGGGGCTGAGCGACAGGCACCGCTACGCCGCCGCCCTCGCGGTCGTGGTGTTCGCGGTCATGTACGGCGCTTACCGGCAGCACACCTTCTGAGATGCTCGGTCTCTCAGGGTCTGCCGCGCCGGCCAGGACCGTGGACTCCCGACGCGCGCCTTGGGTGTTCGCCGGGGCGGTGATCGTGGCGGCCCTGAGCGGCGTGCTGGCCGGATCGAATCCCGCCCTGGTGATAGTCCCGCTCCTCATGGCCGTGCCCGTGATCCTCTGGAAGCGACCGCACTGGTCGGTCATCTTCCTGCTTGCCGCGTGCACCGAAATCGAGCAGTGGGGATACACCGTCGGCACCCACACCGGCACCTTCACCTCGCAGATACCGTTCTTCCGGACGTTCACCCACGGAATGATCCTCCTTCCAGCGGAGATATTCGTGGTACTAGCCGTGCTGATCTGGGTGCTCAAGAGCGGCCTGGAGAGGAAGATCAACCTCCCCAAGTCGATGGTCATGCGAACCCTGACCGCGCTCTGGGTCCTACTCATCGTCGCCCTCGCTGTGGGGCTGTCCAGGGGCGCCCACTTGAAGATCGCCTTGTGGGAGTTGCGGCCGTGGCTGTTCCTCTCGCTGGCTTACCTGCTCACCGCAGCCCTCATGCGGACGAGGAAGGCGTTCGACACGATCCTTTGGACCCTGGTATTGGGATCGGGGTTCAAAGGCGTCCAGGGGACGTGGATATTCTTCGCCTACGCCCGCCAGATGCGTCCCCGCCCGGCGGAGATCCTGAGCCATGAGGAGGCGTTCTTCCTAGGGCTGTACCTGGTGGTGTTCGTCGGGCTGTGGCTGTGGGGTCTGCGGGGAGGGCTCAGGACCACCGCCACCATCCTCTTCCCGTTCGTTCTCATCGCGGACATGGCGAACTCCCGCAGGGTCGCCTGGCTGATCCTAATGGGGGCCATGGTGGGGCTGTTTGCTGTAG
>JAKAXG010000251.1 GCA_021827225.1 Actinomycetes bacterium
GGCCTTGACCAGGCCGTGCATGTCTATGCGCGCCATCACTGCTCCAGTGCTCGGGACCGCCGGTGCTCACCGGCGAGCGGCCCACCGGCGGGCCGGCCCGGATCCACACGCTAAGGGTCGCCGTGGACCGGGCCGTGTCGCCGCGGTGGAATGGGGGTTAACTCTTGGGGCACCCACCGTGAACACGGCCGCCCCCGATCACACCGTTACCGATCTAGGGCAGCTCGCCGCCGCCCTGTGATCCGAGCCGTCCCCCAGGCCCCGATAGCGTTTCGGACGCCGTGACCGACTCCCGCCCCGCCGCCCGCCGGCGCGTACCGGCCCTGTGGGCGCTGGGCATGGTCGAGGCCGTCAGCTTCGCCGTCCTGGTGGTGGTGGCGGCGGCCGGAGGCCACCCGGCCGCCCTGGCCGTGACCGGCTTCGTCCACGGCTGCGTGTACCTGGTGAGCCTGGCCACGGCGTGGCGGCTGGTACCGGACGGGCGGGCCCAGGGGCTGGCGG
Organism: Actinomycetes bacterium; assembly: GCA_021827225.1. The sequence goes on from JAKAXG010000251.1 coordinate 502, forward strand.
TGATCCCGGGCGTCGGGGCGCTGCTAATGACCCGCCACCTGACCCGTCGGGAGGCCGCCTGACTCCCGGCCGGGCCACTGGCGGCCGCTGACCGTCCGCCCCTCCCTACCCGTCAGGGGCCGGCTCACGCAGCGGAGAGGCGCACCGGGAGCGACTTGAGGCCGTTGTTGAGGTTGGAACGGATGCGGCGGGCGGGCCCGGTCTGCTCGATACGGGGAAACGTGTCGAGCAGCTCGTCCAGGAACACCCGGCCCTCCAAACGGGCCAGGTGCACGCCCAGGCAGAAGTGCTGGGCCACACCGAAACTCAGGTGGGGGTTGGGGTGGCGGTGGATGTCGAAGCGGTCCGGGTCGGCGAACACCTCCTCGTCCCGGTTGGCCGAGGTGTACCACATGGCGACCTTGTCGCCGGCTCTGATCCTCGTGCCCCGCAACTCGGTGTCGGCCGTGGCGGTGCGCCGGAAGTAGTGCAGAGGGTTGGCCCAGCGGAGGATCTCCTCCACTGCGGACGGCAGGAGGCGGCGGTCGGCGCGCAGCTCCTCCATCTGGTCCGGATGGGAGAGCAGGGCGTGCAGCCCCGAGGACAGCATGGTCTTGGTGGTGTCGTTGCCGGCGGTCACGAGCTGCACGAAGAAGCTGGCGAACTCCACGTCGGACATCGGTCCCGATCCGAAGTTGCCGGCCAGGATCAGCGAGGCCAGGTCATCGCGCGGCGGCTCGGAGCGGCGGCGGGCGGCGAAGCCGATGGCGTACATGGCCATGTCCACCATCCCGGTCTGGGCGTCGCTCTCCGGTGCGGCCAGGTCGGGGTCCTGGCTCGAGGTCCCCTGCTCGGCCCAGGTGCGGATCTGCGGCCAGTCCTCGCGGGGGATGCCGACCAGCTCGCCCACAACCTGCGAGGGCAGCAGGCCGGCCACTTCGTGGACGAACTCCACCTCGGCTAGCGCCGCGGCGTCAGCGAAGATGGACCGGCATATCTGCCTGATCTGGCCCTCCATGCGGCCGATCACCCGGGACTTGAAGCTGTCCACCAACGGGCGGCGGTAGGCGGTGTGGCGGGGCGGGTCCATCATGAGCAGCATGTTGCGCGTGCGCTCCAGTTGCTCCGGCGGGGGGTTCTCGAGGATGACGCCCTGGGCCTCGGCCGAGAACAACCCGGGGTTGCGGGCCACCTGGGCCACGTCGGCGTGCCTGAGGACGGCCCAGTACCCGGGCTCGCCCGGCATCTCCTGCCAGTACACCGGCTGGCGCTGCCGCAACTCGGCGAAGATCCGGTGGATCGGGCCCTCGACGTAGAGGTCCGGGTCGTAGATGTCCACCCCGGCCCCTCCGGCGGCCCCGGCCGTGACCGTCACCGTCAGTCGACCAGCACCGGCGGCCGGCCCAGGCCCTGCTCCTCGCACAGGGCCAGATAGAACGCCAGGGTGCCGGCGCCATCGCTGACCGACTCGATCTCGCCTCCGGAGCCGAGGTTGAGGTTGACCCCGTACATGTGGAACCACACCCTGGTGTCGTCCTCGACGCACTGCAGGGTGTGCACCGACCCGGCCGGCTCGTAGAGGAAGGAGTGGGCCCGGTTGACGTAGTCGTACTCCTTGTACTTCCACGCCCCCGAGCTGGTGTAGCCCCACACCGGACCGGTGTGGCGGTGGGTCGCCACCTCGAACCCGGCCTGGAAGACGTTCTCGATCACCCAGAGGCCCTCTTTTTCCCGGACCTGGAGCACCCTGATCCTGTTGCCCCCACCCATCTCCGCGAAGGGGATGTCGTCTCCCCCGAGATGCACGGCGGTCGGCACCGGCGCAGCCACTTGCATGAGAACCCTCCCCTGACGGGCCTGCGAGGCCCACCCGAGAGTAACCGACATCGACGGTCGGTCTCACCGGGGCGGCTCCGGCGCGGACCGGCGCCTACCGGACCGCCATCCCCGGGTTGACCGATCGACGAGCGGAGGCGACGACGTCGAGGAACGCCTGGGCTGGCGGGGTGAGCCCGGCCGGCTCGCATATGAGCCACAGCGGCCGGCGCACCGGAGGGTCGAGCTCGACCAGCCGGGCGCCGAGGGCCGCGGCGGTGGCGGCCAGCGGTCGGGGCAGGAACGCCGCACCCGCCCCGGCCAGCACCAGCGGCACCACCGCCTCACGCGAGTGGGTCTCCACCGCCGGCACCAGGGCCCGGGCGGCGCGCAGGGCGCTCAGCTCGGCGGCCAGCGTGTCCGGGCCCACCGGCACCACCAGGGGGACACCGGCCAGGGCCCCGGCGGCCAGCACCTCCGGGACGTCGGAGTCCGGCGGGAACACCCCGACGAACTCCTCGGCGCCGAGCGGCAGGCTGTCCAGCGGGGCGCGGACGGCTCTCGGGGTGATCCCCAGGTCGCAGGCCCCGGCCAGGACCAGCTCCTCGATACGCTCGGGCCGCTCCGGAGCGTCGATGCGCACCGAGACCCCGGGGTGGAGCCGCCGGAACGCCGCGATCAACGGCACCAGGGTCGCCGCCGCCGAGGTCGGGGGTGCGGCCACGACCAGCCGGCCGGAGGCCAGCACGGTGTCCGCGGCGGCGGCCCGGACGTCCTCCCGGGCCCGCAGGACCCGCCGGGCCGCGTCGGTCACCCGCTCCCCCACCGGGGTGGGCGCAGCCCGCCGGCCGGTCCGGCGGAACAGCGCCGCGCCCAGCTCCTGTTCCAGCCCGGCGATGGCGTGGGAGAGCGCCGGTTGGGACACGTGGCACACCTCGGCGGCCCGCCGGAAGGTCCCCTCGTCCATCACCGCCACCAGGTACTCCAGCTGACGCAGATTCACTGCGCTTATCAAAGCATGTCCGACAATCGATTGGACGCATGTGTCACGGGGGCCGACCATGGGGGCACCGTCGCCCCAGGAGGAGACCAGTTGTCTACGCTGCCCCGCCCACCCGTACTGCTCGGCTCCGCCGTGGACGATCCGGCCGTGGTGGAGGAGCTGCTGGTGCGGCACGGCCCCTACTGGCCGGTGCAGCGGTACGTGAGCAACGACGCCGAGTACGCCGCCCTGAGCGGGGGACCCAAGGATGCGGCCATGCCGGTGGCGCCGGTGTTCCGCGGCAACTGGGCCCAGCCCGGGGAGGTGCGGCCCGGTGTCGAGCCTCTGCTGCACAACGAACCTTTCGTGGAGAGCGCCCGCCGCCTGTTCGACGCCGAAGTGGTGCGCCCCACCACCGTCTATGTCAACCTGACCCACCAGCTGCCGTTCCCCCAGGGTCCGGGCCACACCGACGTGCCGGCCTTCCGGGGCTTCGACCGCAGCTCCTACCCCATCACGTTCCTCACGCTCATGGGCCTGTCCGGCCTCTTCGAGGACGCCAGGGTGAAGGTCGCCACCGCGGTGTCGTGGTTCTACCGGGGACCGGATGGGGGCTTCGAGTACTGGCCCGAGGGCCCCGACGGCCCGTCGCAGGTCCACGAGGGGGACATCTGGAACACCGCGGTGGTGGCCGACAACGACTTCATGTGGCACCGGGCCCGGGCTGTGGGCTCCCCCCGGGACGGGCTCCAGCTGCTGACCCTCGACGCCGAGCTGGCCGTCCGCGACGGGGCCTGGGCCATCGTGCAGGACGGCACGGAGGTGGCGCGCTTCGAGCGGCAGGCGCTGCGCGTCAGCTTGTCCTGGAAGGCCGTCGTCTTCGCCGACGAGGCCGAGCGGGAGCGCCACGACCGGCACACCGCGGATCTGACGGCCGCCGAGGTGCTGCGGCGCTTCGAGCGGGATCTGACCGGGCGGGGCCGCCGGGTGGCGATCCCCGCCGATCCGTTCCGTGATCCCGCCTTCATCGGGGTTCTCCACGACGAGTACGTCCGGACGCCGGGCCGCTCGGCGGCGTGAGCCGGGGGCCCGGCTTCACGCCGGCCGGGCGGTGGGCCCACGGCGGCGCTCCGCCCTGTCCCTGATACCGAGCAGCATCCGCCTGGTCATCACCAGGGTGACCGGGTCCATCGCCGCGGCGGCGACACGGGCGGCCGGGCCCCGGCGGGCACTCCGCCCCCGGGACACCAGCCGGACCCGCTGCGGCCCGTCCTCCAGCACGTGGAACGACCACACCGCGTCCCACGGGAATTCCGGCGGCTGCTCCCGCAGGACCAGCGAGCGGGGCGGATCGACCAGCGCGACCGGCAGCGACACCCCCGCCTTCATGCCCATCCACCCCGGGGGCACCAGCCGGACCCGGTCCCCCACCGCCAGGTGCTGCCACTCCTCCCGTATCCGGTCGGCCGAGTGGATGTGGAGTCCGAGCAGGTTCTCCAACCGGTCGTAGCTGTACATCCCTCCCCGGTCCTGGCCGATCTGGACCAGCCAGCTCCACACGACCTCGGCCGGGGCGTCCACCCCCACAGCCCTGGTGGTCTGATCGGCCGGGGCGGGGACCAGCTCGTCCCCGGGCAGCGCCATGGACCGCTCGGCTCCGGTCGAGCCCCAGTTCCGCAGGGCCCGGGCCGACTCCAGCACCGACGCCGCCCGGTCCCGCACCGGCCCCGATGACCGACCGGTGCCACCCAGGGCCCGGCCTGTGCCCCTCTCCTGTCCGGGTCCGTTCATAGCGACGAGCGTGCCGGGGCCGGATCCGACCCGTCAGGGGCGAACGCCACACCGGCCGGGGTCGCGGCAGGTGACGTAGTGCTCTGTTCCGGGCAGGCCGGGCGTGGCCAGAGTTCGCGCTGAGGATTCCTAGCGGCCGTGGCCAGGGTGTGCCTGGCGGAGGGAGGCGCGCGATGAGCATCAAGGAAGAATCCGGGCCCCGCCACCATCACCACCTGTGGGTCCACCGTCACCCGGCGGAGCCGGAGGAGATCTCACCCTGGCAGAGACTCTGGAAACGGGAGCTGGACCACTACCCGGAGACAGGACCGCGGTACTTCCAGCTCGGGATAACCGTCGTGTCCGCCATCGTCCTCTACTACGAGTTCTACGTGCAGGCCTCGGTCACCCCGCAGGTGATGGTGCACTACCACATGACCTGGCCGTTCTTCGTCTACGCCATCGTGGTGGGCAACCTGGTGGGAGCGTTCGCCTCCCTCCTCGCCGGCCTGGCCGACCGGTGGGGCCGGGCCAACCTGGTGGCCTACGGCCTGTTCGTGACCGCCTCGATCACGCTGTTCGGGATGCCGCACGCCCCGAACATGTGGGTCTACGCCGTGCTGTACTCGGCGCTCGGTTTCGTGGAGGGGATCATCCTGGTGGCCACACCGGCGCTGATCCGGGACTTCTCACCGCAGCTCGGTCGGGCCTCGGCCATGGCGTTCTGGACCCTGGGCCCGGTAGTGGCCAGCCTGGCCGTGTCGCTGGTGGCCAGCCACACCCTCAACCATCTGAACGGGTGGAACGCGGTGGGCCGGGAGTTCCTCATCTGCGGCATCGTGGGAATGGTCGTGTTCGCCATCTCCTTCATCTGGCTGAGGGAGCTGTCGCCGCGGATCCGGGACCAGCTGATGGTCAGCCTGAAGGACCGCATGCTCGTCGAGGCCCGGGCCAGCGGGATCGACGTGGAGGAGGGCCTGCGCCATCCCTGGAAGCAGATGGTCACCCCGCAGACGGTGGTGTCGTCGCTCGGCATCGGCGTGTTCCTGGTCATCTACTACACGCTCATCGCCTTCCTGCCGGTGTTCATGGCGTCGATCTTCCAGTACAGCCAGGCCCGGGCCAACCTGCTCGGCAACTGGATCTGGGCGTTCAACGCCGGGGCCCTGATAGTGATCGGCCTCATCTCGGACAGGATCCGGGTGCGCAAGCCGCTCATGGCGCTGGGGGTCGTCGTGGCCGCCACCGCCACCGCCATCTTCGCCGTGATCACCACGAACGCCGACACCGGCTACTACGAGTTCGTCACGGTGCTGAGCATCCTGGCCGTCGGGCTCGGGTTCTCCTTCAGCACCTGGCTGGCCGCCTACACCGAGACCGTCGAGGACGTGAACCCGGCCCTGACGGCCACCGGACTGGCGATCTGGGGCTGGGTGCTGCGCATAGCGGTGGGCGCATCGCTGTTCATCCTCGATCGG
>JAKAXG010000252.1 GCA_021827225.1 Actinomycetes bacterium
TCCGATCTGGTCGGCGGGCCATCCGGATAGCTGGACCGGGCCCAGCACCTGCACCTCCAGCTCATCGGTCGCCAGGGGCGGGCGGGCTGGCGGAGCGGCCAGCAATCCACCTGCCGGCGGCGATGGCTGCCCCCGGCCACGGGGGGCCTGATCGTCGGCGGCCGGTTGGTGCGCGGATCCTGACTCGGAGCCGGTCGGCGGCAGGACCCAACCATCGCTTGGAAGGTCGCCGGCGGCAGGGACCGGTGAAGCAGGAACCGGTGCAGCTGGGAGCGGGTGGGTGCGGCGGCGGATCAGGAGCAGGGCGGCCAGCGCAGCGGCGACGGCAGTGGCCACCACCACAGCTGCCCCTCCGAAAGTGCCGCTATGGCCAGCCCCTGGCCGGGGTGACCCGACTGATGTGGCCGAGATGACAGCAGGGGTCCGGGCGGCTCGGACGGCCGGGGTGGGCGACCCTACCGGTGGCAGCGTCAGCGGGAATGTGGCTCGCCCAGGTGAAGTGGTGATGGGAGAGGTCCCGTTGAAAGCGGCGACCGTCGGCTGGGGTGGGATGTCGACGGTCAGAGTGGCGGAGGTGAGGCCGGCCGGGACGGGGAAGGCGTAGATGTAGGGGAATACCTCGCTGTCGCCGTCCGTGCTCCCGTCGGTGGCTGGCTGCAGCGGGTCCGGTCCGCCGGGCAGCGTCCGGGGATGTATCGGCGCCTGGCCGGGGATGGTGAGGGTCAAATCCGAGGCGGTGACGTTGGCTTGGTATTCGAGGATGTCAGCCGGGCTGGACCGGGGCTGTGGCGGGTCCTGCAGTTCGGGGACCAGCCAGGCCTGGCCGGCGCCGGGCGCCGGGTCGCTGGTGCCGTCGGGACCGAAGTAGCTGAGGCTGACCCGGCTCAGGCGGACGATGAGCTCAGCATCGGGGAGAGAGATGTTCCCGTCGGAGAACGGAGTGGGCAGGTCCCGCTCGGCGCCCGGGGTGATCACCGTCTGCCAGGACCGCGGATCGCGGTACAGGGCGGCCGGCTGGTCCCCCTCCCGGGACATGTGGGTGAGGGAGAAGTCCTGGGCGTAGCCGCCCGATGACAGCTCGACGACCACGTCGGCGGCGGTGGTCGGGACGGACGCCACGAAGTACTCAGGGCCGGAGTCGGCCCCGGCCGGATCGGTACCGGCGGGGACGCTCGCCGTCATCGGCGCCGGCTGGGTCAACGGCACCGGGGTGCGCTGTCCGTCGTAGACCACCGTGGCGGTCACGGAAGCGGGCCGGTAGCTCGTGTCAGGGAGGCGCGGGTCGTCGGGTATCTGGTCGGCGGTCCAGCGCAGCCCGAACACCCACAGGCGCTGACCGGGGACGGCGAGAAGCCCCAGGGAGGGCACGTCGGCGCCGGTAGCGGCGCCGAGGAGGTGGGCGGCGAAGCGGTACCCGTTGATCCGGTCGTCGGCCGGCACGGCCAGTGTCACGCCTGGGTCGGGCACGGCGCGCACCGACCCCGGCGGAACGCTGGTGGCCGCCGAGGCCGGGGCGGCGAACGGCACCGACAGACCGGCGGCCAGGAAGCCGGCCGCGACGAGTCGGCTCCCGACCCTGCAACTACTCCGCACGCTCCCCAGCGTCGGTTCCACCAGCTCCGATGCTGCCACATCGCCGGGCCTTGGATGGGCCTGGCTCCGATACCCCTGCAGCCGCGACGTGCCGCCGAGAAGAAGCGGGCTGAGGTGTTGCGATTCGGGGGCGGCTGTGGCCAGGAAGGGGGTGGACAACCCGACATGAATGAGAGGAGCATTCCGTGACCCTGCTGACCGATCCCCCCCATGATGGCGACCGCAACTGGCGACGCCGCAGCCCGGGCATTCTGGGGTGTCGTAGCTGGCGGCGCCCAGCTCGTCGCCGTCGTTCGTGCGCTGCGCCTGCCGGCCCCGGCCTGGGCCTACGGTCGCTGGTCCAAGGTGGCCGCAGTTCTGGCCGCCCTGTGGCTCACGGTGACCATCGGGGTGCTGGCCGTGCCGGTGGGGGCGGTCGTCGTCCTCTGGCACACGCGGACCCTGGGGCGGCGGTGTACCGCGGCCTCCGATGTCCCCGATCTGGCGATGGCAGAGGGGACGGCCGAGACGCAGGACGGGTCCCGGTGAGTGCCCGTCGCTGTCAGCGGCTGGTGATCGTCGTCGGTTCAGCCGACCCGCTCCTGGAGAGGAGGCTGAGTTTCGTCGGGCTGCGCCCGGTGCACCACGGCAGCGGGGCGACCGTGTGGGCTCCGATCGATTGGGAGTGGGGCTGGCTCGACCGGGTCGGCGACCCGGGGGGCTCCGCAGCATGCTCAACCCCTGGCTCATCATGGGAGGTCGACCGTGGATGACATCGAATCGGCTTCTGCGCTGACCGCCGAGGTCCGGCCGCTGGCCGTCAGCGTCGACGAGGCGGGCCGCCTGCTCAGCGTGTCGCGCGACCTGGTCTACGACATGGTCGCCCGCCGCGAGCTGGTCGCGGTACGACTGGGCCGGCGGATCGTGATCCCGGTCCGGGCGCTGGAGGACGTGCTCGCTGGCCGGGAAACAGCCCCTGGGTGAGCCCTCCCCCTGGCTGTGCCCGTCCACGACGTAGCACCTCCGCAGAACGCCTCGGCCTGGTCTACGACATGGTGGCCCACCACGAGTTGGGTGCCGTGCGACTGGGCCGGCGGATCGTCAATCCCGTGCGGGCCTTGGAGGCCGTGCTGGGAGGACCGAGGGAAGCCGATGGGCGCGGCTACCATGAGGTCAGCGGCGCCACCGCAGCCCTACCTCCCGGGAAGGTTGAACACACGTAGCGCGTTCTCTCGTAAGAACTTCGGCCAGACGTGGTCCCGGAGCGGCACATTCGGAAGCTCGGCGAAGATGCGGCGCAGACTCAATCCCATGGGGTAGTACCCCGCGTACATCACCTTGTCCGATCCCCGCGTGTTGGCGTAGTCGAGTATCGCCTTGGGGTAATAGCGGGGGGCGAATCCGCTGGACATGTAATAGAGCCCGGGCCACTTGAGCAGGAGTTTCACGGCCAACTCCTCCCACGGCTCCGCTCCGTGCCGCATGACGATGCGCAACTCCGGGAAGTCGTAGCAGACCTGGTCGAAATGCATTACCTCCTGGCAGGCGGACGGCACTCGTGGGCCGGCTATCCCGGCGTTGATCACCATCGGTATTCCCAAGTCAACGCACGTCTGGTAGATCGGGTAGTAGCGCCGGTCACTGATGGGAACCTGGGGACTGCATCCGGCAGGGAAGGACGTCACCGCCTTGATGTCCCAGTCCGCCTTTGCCCGCCGAATGGACCGGACCGATCCGCTGATGTCATTGGGATCGACCTCGAAACTGGCCACGAACCGGTCCGGATGCCGGCTCAGCGCTCGGCTGGGTATATCTCCGTAGGGATCGCCGATCAAGCCGACTGACACACCGCAGAAGTCCATTTCGGCAAGCGTCAACGCCACTGGATCCGAGTCTGCAGGAATGTCTCCGGGGACATCTTTGAACATGTAGCCGGCTGGGAAGTCCATCTCCTGGCTCCCCGAGTCCTTGGCGGCGGCTCTCAGGTAGTCGTAGCGTGCCCGAGTGTCCGCCTGCGGGAAGCCGATCATCAGATCCACGGCGCCTATTCCCGAAAGCGGGACTCGACCAGGGGAGGCACCAGGCATACTTGCGGCTTCGGTCATTGCTGTCGGCTCCAATGCGTGCGTTCGGGGGAGGCTACGTGTCAGTGGGCGAAGTAGTAGCCCGAGGGCTCGCACTTGAATCCGGTCGGGGTGGCCGGGTCCCGTACGAAATGCTGATTCTGGACATCGATCAGCAGCCAGCAGGAGGGCGGCGACTTAGCAGCCGGATTCGAAGGCGCCGCCAGGCCGTCGCCGCCGAATGCGGTGATCTGCTTGAGTCCAGAGGTGAGCGCCGCTCTTGTCGGTGCTCCTCCGGTGTTGATGGCCTGAGCGAGCAAGAGACCGGAAAGCCACGCGTAGGTGGCGTAGAGATCGGGTACGTGGCCAGGGTCGATACGGCTGTACCACTGGTCGAAGGTGGCCACCATGGGGATCTGCGATGCGTCTTCCCCGTCGTAGAGGGCCAGAGACTGGGACAATACGGTGCCGGCGGTGCCTGGACCGGCGTTGGCGATGTAGGCCGGGTCGTAGGCTGAGGCGCACCAGTTGCCGAGCACGACGTTGATCCCAGCCGCGTACATGGCGTTAGCCAGCTGACCGATGATCGTCGCCGTGGCTTGGAACACGACGCCCTGCACCCCGGCGGCCTTCATCTTCTGAACGTCGCCGTTGAATGTGGGATCGGTCGGCTGCAGGTTGGCGTCAGTGAATACGAACTTGTAACCGATGGACTTCAGGGCGGCCGCCTGCTCTTGGCCCAGGGTCAGGTTCTGCGGCGTGTTCTCTATCAGAAGGGCCATGTGCTGCGTGGCCGTCGCATACTTGGGCTGTGTCATGAGGAACTTGTAGTCACCCAAGCGGAACCCGGCCGCCTGCGGTTGAGGCGAGAAGTTGGTGGCAGCGTCGAAACGTTGATTCGATAGGGATTCACCGACATCCGGGACGCCAGGTGCCCCCGAGGGGATCCCTCCATCCTGCAAGGAAAATGATCCCATGAATGACAGGACGTGGTCAGCCATCGACGCCGCCTCCTGCTGGTCGGTGGCTTGGTCGAATTGATCGTCGGCGGAGTCGACCACCAGCTTCCGGCCGCAAACGCCACCTATGGAGTTGATGTAGGCGGCCACTGCCTGAGACCCGTAGCGGGCGCCGGCGAACAAGCCCGGAACCGGTCCGTTGATGGTGGCGATGTTACCCAGGGTGATCGTGCTGGCGGTCACGCCCGGGTCATGGCTCGCCGTGCCCGACGCGCACATCTGCCCGGCCGGCCCGGCGAGCGGACTGCTTGAAGAAACCGCCGAGCGGGGAGACCCCGGGGAGGGCTGCGCATGGCCTGCTGCCGTCGCCAAGTTCGAGCCTGAGGTGCTCGGGGTCATCGACGCACCGCCCGCCTGTACCGGTGCCACCGCGGCTCCGGCAGGGTTGGTCCCAGCAGAGGAAACTCCGGGGACCGTCTGAACGGAGGCACCCCCCGTGTCGGCCGGAGCCTGGGCGGCAACGCCGGGCGCCCCGGCGGGCGGCTGACCCGCGGAGGGAAGCCCTGCCGACCCGTCGAGAGCCGCCATCTGGGCCTTCGTGAGCCGGGCTCCGCAGCCCGACGCGACCATGACCACTGCAGCTGCGACGCACACCGTCCTGCGGGCAGCCGCCGCCCGTCGCCGCATCGTGACCTTCCATGTCCAGTAGCTCATCTTCAACCCTCCCCAGGCGCCGGCACTCTATTCAGCGGTCCTTGACTAAGTCAATAGTCTTGGGTTGCGCGATTGCGTTGTTCGTTGACTAAGTCAATCACCATCGGTAGGGTGACTGCGACTCAGGGGAGGAAGACATGAAGAGCAAGGCCGCGATCCTGTGGGAGACGCAGTCCAAGTGGAGCGTCGAGGACATCGACCTCGATCCGCCCAAGGCTGGAGAGGTACTGGTCAAGCTGGCCGCGTCAGGGCTGTGCCATTCGGACGAACACCTCGTCACCGGCGACATGGTCCTGGATCCGGCGATGGCCGAGGCTTTCGGCCTGCGGCAACTGCCGCTGGTCGGCGGGCACGAAGGGGCGGGAGAGGTCGTCGAGGTCGGCCCGAACGTTACGAGTCTGGCGCCGGGCGATCACGTGGTGCTCAGCTTCATACCGGCCTGCGGCCGCTGTCCGTCGTGCGCCATCGGTCAGCAGCACCTGTGCGATCTCGGCGCCTTCCTGCTGGCCGGCCGGCAGGTCACCGACTTCACTGCTCGTCACCGGGCCTCGGACGGCAGTGACCTGGGGATCATGTGCTGTGTCGGCACGTTCGAGCCGTACACGGTCGTGTCGGAAGCCAGCTGCGTGAAAATCGAGCCGCACATTCCGCTGGACAAGGCCGCCTTGGTTGGATGCGGGGTCACCACCGGTTGGGGATCGGCGGTCAACGCAGCCGACGTCCGCTCCGGTGAGACCGTGGTGGTCGTCGGCCTGGGAGGGATCGGAATGAACGCCGTACAGGGCGCCCGTCTGGCCGGCGCCGACAAGATCATCGCTGTCGACCCCCTCGAGAACAAGCGCCGGTCGGCCGCTACCTTTGGGGCCACCCACACCGCCTCCTCGATGGACGAGGCGGCAGCTCTCGTAGGCGAGTTGACCCGGGGGGCCATGGCGGACAAGGCCATCCTGACGGTCGGCGTCGCCTACGGGGAGCTGATCAATCCCCTGATGAACCTGGTCAAGAAGGCCGGGCGGGGAGTCGTCACCTCAGTCGCTCCGATGTCGCAGACCGACGTGAAGCTGGATCTCTTCATGCTGGCCATGAGCCGCAAGGAGCTGGTGGGCTGCATCTTCGGCAACGCCAACCCCCGCCGCGACATCCCTCGAATCCTCCAGCACTACATGGACGGAAAGCTGCTCCTCGACGAACTTGTCACAAATACATA
>JAKAXG010000253.1 GCA_021827225.1 Actinomycetes bacterium
ACAGGGCCCGGATGAGACCGATGAGGATCGTGCTCGCCCCCCGGTCCGTGAGCAGCCGCGACCACAGCGCGTCGTAGAAGCCGTTGGGTAGCTGAGAAGCCACGGCGATGAGCAGCACGGCCATAACGGCCGGGCTGCCGAGGCGGGGCCGGGGTCCGGGTGGCGCCGAGCCGGGGGCGTCGGCCCTCTCCGCCGCCGGCACCGACCCGGCCCCCGGCGACAGCAGGAGGGCCAGGAGGATCAGAGCCTGCGCGGCGGCCACGGCCTCGAAGGGCAGGGACAGCCCTCCCAGGGCGTAGAGGCCGACCCCGGCCAGCGGCCCCAGCACGATGCCGGCCATCTGGGCGCTGGAGAGCAGGCCCAGCCGGGCGCCGCGGTCCTCGGTGGCGATCCCGGCCGTACCGGCCCGCAGGGCGGCCGGCATGACGACGCCGTAGGCCACGCCGCCGACGGCGCGGGCCGCGGTGAGGCTCCACATCTGCCCGGCCAGGGCGAACCACAGAGGCGCCACGCAGGCCAGCACCAGTGCCGCCAGCAGGACGCTCCGGGCCCGCCGGCCGTCAAGGAACCGGGCCACCCCGACCTGCCCGAGCAGCGAGGCGAAGAACGAGGCGCTCGACATGAGGCCCAGGCTGTAGGTGGGAAGGTGATGGGCTGCTTGAATCCGGGCGAGCAGGGGGAACAGGACTCCGATGCCCACCGCTTCCACGAACACCGCGGCCGCCAGGAGGATGAAGGTTCCCGGTCTCCGGACGCGGGCGGGCGCGGCGGGAACCGGGAGTAGGGCTTGAGAGGGATCCATGAGAAGCAGCTCCGGGGCGGCGCGCCGGGGAAATACGATGCCGGACCCTCATGCCGGCGGCAAGCGGATTGCCGGGTGACCGGCCGGAGCCCGGCCAGCAGGTTAGCGATGGTCAGGTTGGCACCACGGAACCGGACGGATTCACCCGGGCGGCCGCAGGCTCTGCTCGTGGGCCAGGGCGGAGTCGATCTCTGCGGCGACCCTCCGGCGCAGGTCCTCGGCCGCGTCCGCCACGGCGATGCGGCACCGGCGAGCCTCGGCGATACAGCCGTCCAGGCGGCCCTGATAGTCCGGCCCCTCCCCGACCCCGGCATCGCCCAGCTCGGTCAGCCTGGCCACCGACGCATCGAAGTCCTGAAGTAGCCGCTGCCACGACTCGAACGGCTCCACCAGATCGGCCGGACCGGACCGGCGGAGGGCACCGAGGACCGACGTCGGCGTGACGGCGGTCCGGCGGAGAGCCAGGTGGTCCACCGAGGGCAATACCCGCTCCACCCGTTCCGTCGCCCGCTCCAGGCAGGTCAGTAGCCGCACCAGCATCTCTCCGGGACCTTCGGGCTTCACGCCGGGCGCCCCTGTCGCCCCCTCACCAGTAGGCATCTGCAGTCCTCCACACATCTGTCCCAGGGACGCCGTGGCCGGCACTCCCTGACAAGGGTGGACATGCCCGGGCTGGCCGCGGTCAGGGCCGAAGGTCGCATCGGTCGGGCGCGTCAAGGGTCGTTCGCCTCTTGGATGAGCCGGCGACCGGCCGCAGACTCGCACCTCTACCCGCCGGGAGCCGCCCGGCTCTGAGCGTCTGCGAGGATATCGATGAGCGAGGCCTACACCGGTAGAACACCCGAGACGGCCGGCCTGGAGGTCCGGGTCCTGCGCCACGGGGAAGTGGTGCATCAGGAGTTCTGCGAGTCCGAGGAGGAGGCGGTGCTGGCCGTGGACGCGTGGTCGGAGTTCGACGATGTCGAATGCCAGATCCGGGAGGCGTTCAGCTCGCGCTCGGGACCCTACGACCCGGCGGAGCCGGACGAGCCCCTCGGTGCCGACGCCGACTATGACGAGGGCTACGAAGCCGAAGCCGGAGAGGTACCGGCGGCCGGTCCGGACCGCGGCTACTGGGAGTGAACGCCGGGCCGGCCGACTCTCATCTCAATCCGAGCCGTACAGCTCCTCGATCGCCGCGGCGTAGCGGTCGTAGATCACGTGACGCTTCACCTTCATGGTCGGGGTCAGCTCACCCGCGGTGGCGGTCAGCTCGTGGGGCAGGATCCGGAACCTTCTTATGCCCTCGGCGTGGGAGCGCTTGACGTTGACCGCCTCGACGGCTGCTGCGATCTCTTGTTGCAGATCGGGATCAGTGGACAGGGCTTCGTAGTCCTCGAGCTTGCGGTGCCGGCGCCCCCAGCGGGCCAGTTCCTCGGGGTCGAGCGCGATCAGAGCGCCCAGGTACCGGCGCCCTTCCCCCACCACCACCGCTTCGGAGATCAGCGGGTGGTTGCACAGATCCGTCTCGATGTCCTGGGGCGCCACGTTCTGGCCGGCGGCGGTGATGATCAGATCCTTCTTCCTCCCGAGGACCCGCAATGACCCGTCGGGGTCGAACTGGCCGGTGTCGCCGGAGTGCATCCAGCCGTCGGCGTCGATGAGCTGGGCGGAACCCACCGGGTCGTCGAGATAGCCGAGGCAGACGTTGTCGCCCCTGACAAGTATCTCGGAGTCCGCGGCCAGCCTCACGGAGATCCCCGGAAGCGGCTTGCCCACCGTACCTATCCGGTTGTCGTCGAGCCGGTTGGCCGTGGTCGGCCCGCAGTCCTCGGTCTGGCCGTAGATCTGGACCATGGGCAGTCCGATGGCGTGGAACCAGCGGATGAGATCCGGGTGGGCCGGCGCGGCCGCCGACACCACGACCCGGGCCCGATCGAGGCCCATCTGGCGACGGAGGGCGCCACCGATGGACAGATCGAGCGCCCCATGCGCGCCGGCGAGGGCCCGGTTGAACGGTCGGTCCTGCTGCTCGGCGTCCACCTTCTCCAGACCGAGATCTATGTAGCGCTCGATGACCCGCCTCAGGGGAAGTGGTTGATGCCGGACGTTCTCCTCCACCGCGTCACGCAGCTTCTCCCACACCCGCGGTACGGCAAGGAACACCGTCGGCCGGCAGGCCGGGAGGTCCTCGGCCACTGTCGCCAGGCTCCTGGCAAACCAGGTCTCACCGGTCACCGCCACAGGCAGGAACTCGCTCATCATCCGCTCGGCGATGTGGCTCAGCGGGAGGAACGACAGCAGGCGGTCGCCGGCGCCTATGCCGTACACCGGTGTCACGTTGCGCAGGGTCCACATGATGTTGGCGTGGCTGATCACGGCCCCCTTGGGCGGACCGGTGGTCCCGCTCGTGTACACGACCGTCGCCGGATCCTGGGGACGCACGGAGTAGGCCCTCGCCTGCACCGCACCGGGATCGTGCTGGAGGCGGTCGGCGCCCAGGGAGCGGAGTTCCTCGAATCCCAGCACCGCCGCGTCCGTGGCCCGCCGGCTGCCGTCCATGATCACGAGCTGCCGGAGGGCCGGGAGCTGGTCACGTACCTCGAGCACCTTGCCCAGCTGGTTGTGGCCGTCCACGAAGCACACCACCGCCTGGGAGTGACCCAGGGCGTAGGCCACCTGCTCCGGCGAGCTGGTCGGGTAGATGGGCACCGTGGTGTTCCCGTTGGACAGTGCCCCGAGGTCGGCCAGGTGCCACTCCGGCCGGTTGGCGGACAGGATCGCCACCCGCTCCCCCGCTTCCACGCCGACGGCGGCCAGGCCGGCAGAGATCCCGGCAACGTGCAGCTGATAGTCCGACCAGGTCGACACCTCCCAGCTGCCCCCGGCGCCGCGGTTGCGCATGGCCGGTGCCTGCGGGCGGCGGGCGGCGTTGGACGCGAGGGCCTCCACGATGGTGGCTCCCTGCTCTACCGGGACTCCGATCTCGGCAGGCGGGCGCGAGCCGCCCGGCAACCTGAGGCGCGGGACAGGGATGGTCGACGGTGATCGCATCGGGTGGACCTCCTACTCGGTTTCGAACTGTGCTTCGCCGGTGCCGGCGGCTCCAGTGCCGAACGACCTGATGGCGAGACCGGTCAGAGCCGGTACAGGGCCGCCCCGGCGGTCACCCCCGCCCCGGCCCCGACCAGCAGCACGGTCCCGGGACCGCGCATGAGGCCGGCCCGGCCGGCCTGCTCTATGAGGGAGATGGCACTGACCGTGTGGGTCTGCCCGGAGGCGGCGACGAAGCGGTCCGCCGGTATACCGGTCAGGGCCGCCAGTCGGGCGTGCATGCCGGGCAGGTCGGGGGCGGCCAGCACGGAGCCAACCGCCTCGGCCTCCAGGCTCTCCGAGTCGAGCAGTGATGCCACCGCCTGCGAGGCCGCTCCAGCCAGCCTGTCGGTGTAGTCGGCTGACTGTTCCACCATGAGAACGTTCCTTCCGTCCCGGATCCCCACGGTGGTACGGAAGGCGCCGTCGCCGTCGGGCTGGTTGCACCAGCGGAACGGCCCCAACCCGACGGGCCGGTCGGTCCAGTGGCACACCAGCGCCCCGCCGGCGGGGCGGAACGGGAAGCCCGGCGCCAGTCCATGGCCGGGATCGGCGTCGCTGGCGACCACCAGCGCGGTGGAGATGGTCCGGGCCCGCATGAAACCGTCGACGATGTGCAGGGCGGTCAGCACCCCGGCGGTGCCGTTGGCCACGTCGAACGAGAAGGTTCCCCGCCCACCCGGAGTGGGGTCCCCGGGGTTGGCCGCGATGTCCTCCTGGATCAGAGGCGCCAGCGCCGGTTCCCCGAGATTGCGGTCGTGGTAGAGCCCGGCGTTCAGGAGCAGCTCGACCTCAGACGGCGCCTGGAGGCATTTGCGCAGAGCCGCCCGCCCGGCAGCTACGGCCAGCCGGCGGGCCGACCGCGACGTCGGCCAGTGCCCGCTGGTCACGGCCGCGGCGTCAATGACGGTGGGCACGGCTATCCACCAGATCCTTGCCGGGCTGGAACATGACGACTCCGATGACGATCCCCGAGGCCAGGGCGACCAGCGCCACGTTGTCCCCGGCGGTGATGCGCCCGGCCTCCATTTCCTCGATGAGCGCCACGGTGTGGGTGGTCGACGCCGTGTTGCCGTACTGGACGACGGTCGCCACCGCCGGGTGTTTCGGCTCGCCGCCCAGGGCGGCGGTGACCTCGGCCATCCCCTTGCGGATGGCCCGGGCGGAGGTCTGGTGAGGTATGACGTGATCGATGTCGGTCAGGTCCAATCCGGCGGCTTCGAGCGCCTCGCGCAGCAGCCCCGGCGTATCCCTGATGGCGGCTTTCTGGAGGGCCCGGGACTGCGTGAACATGCGGGCCCCCGGGTCCGACCCGGCCGGGTAGGCCAGGCACAGCCGGCTGTGGTCGGCCACGGTGGTGAAGCCGGCGATCCTGATGGCATCGCCTTCCGTCCCGGCCCGCTCCACGATCAGCGCCGCCCCGGCATCGCCGAGGGTCAGCGAGGCCAGCTCCCGGCTCATGACGTTGCGAACATGGCGGGCGGCGTTCCGGCCGAGCTGGGAGATGAACTCCCCGCTCACCACCATCCCCCGCTGGATCGCCCCGGTGCGGACCCAGTTGTTCAGGACGAAGACGCCGGTGAGCATCCCCGCGCACGCGTTGGAGATGTCGAAGGTCATGGCACGGGACGCCCCGATGGCGCCGGCCACGGCCAGGCTGGTCGGAGGCTCGAGCCACTGCACGAGGCCGCCGCGGTATTTGGTGATGCTGCAGTTGATGACCACGTCCAGTTCCGTCGCGGAGATCCCACTCGACTCCAGGCAGTCGACCGCGGCGCTGGTAGCCAGGGTCAACGAATCGTGCTCGCCGCGCGACACCCGCCGTTCGTGGATGCCCGTCAGCCTTTCCAGATCGATGCCGGTGCGGTGACGGGTCGACCGCATGAGTTCCTCGGTGGTCAGGTGCGTCTCGGGGAGGCACCGTCCGGCACCGGCGATCCTCGCGGAATATGGCGCTTCGTCCCCTCCGGGGCTGGCTTCCATCATCAGCCATGGGGACCGGTCTGCTGTGCCCACGGGGCCAGAGTCGGCCCACCCGGTGGCCGGCGGCCAGTGTCGAAAGACCTGACCCGTTCCGTCAGTCAGGTGGTTGCCGGCACGGGGCTGTCGCGCTGGGCGGCCTTCACCTCTCCCGCTATGGGACGGGCCAGATCGCTCAGGTCCCCGGCCAGGTCGATGATCATGTCATCGATGCTCACGATCCCGACGAACCGTCGGCCCCTGACCACGGCCAGGCGCCTCGCATCGTGGGACCGGAACCGGCGGTACGCCTCGTGCACGTCCTCGTCGGCATCGACCGCTACGACCGGGGTGGTCATGGCGCTGTCCACCCGGGCGTCGGGCGGCAGCCCCCGGGCCATCACCCGCCGGACCAGGTCACGGTCGGTGACGACGCCGAGCAGGGCACCCTCGTCGTCCACCACGGCCAGGATCCCCACCCCGGCCTGATCCATGATCCCGGCCGCTTCGGCGACCGTCTGATGGGGGCGGATTCCCACCGCCGACCGACGTAACAGATCTGAGACCCTCATGGCTCCTCCTCGACCACCATTGGACCGTCCCGACACCCCGAACCGCCAGGGCCTTCGGTCCCTGCCCGGCGGGAGGGGCCGGTGCCGCCCGCGTCTAGCCGGAGAA
>JAKAXG010000254.1 GCA_021827225.1 Actinomycetes bacterium
CCCTGCCCGGTCGAGGTCATGAAGCGGGTCCAGACCGAGATGCACATGACCGAGGTCGGCATCGCCTACGGGATGACCGAGACGTCCCCGGTGTCCACCCAGACCCGGGCCGACGACAGCCTGGAGCAGCGCACCGCCACCGTGGGGCGGGTCATGCCCCACCTGGAGATCAAGATCGTGGATCCCGGCACCGGGCTGGTGGTGCCGCTCGGCACGCCAGGCGAGATCTGCACCCGGGGCTACTCGGTGATGCTCGGCTACTGGAACCAGCCGGACAAGACGGCCGAGGTCATCGACGCGGCCCGCTGGATGCACACCGGGGACCTGGCCGTCATGCGCGAGGACGGCTACGTGAACATCGTCGGGCGGATCAAGGACCTGGTGATCCGCGGCGGGGAGAACGTGTACCCCCGCGAGATCGAGGAGTTCCTCTACACCCATCCCGACATCGCCGACGTGGCGGTCATCGGGGTCCCGGACGAGAAGTACGGCGAGGAGATCATGGCCTGGATCAAGCTCAGGCCGGGGGCCCAGGCGCTCGATACCGAAGCCGTCAGGGAGTTCTGCCGGGGTCGCATCGCCCACCAGAAGATCCCCCGCTACACAAAGCTGGTCGACGAGTTCCCGATGACCGTCACCGGCAAGATCCGCAAGGTCGAGATGCGCGAGGAGAGCGTCCGGGAGCTGGGCCTCGATCAGGTGGCCGGTATCCGCACCGCCTGACCGGCCTCGTCGGCCCCTTCCGACCGTGGGTGGGCCGCAGGCGGGCCCAGCGTGGCGGCCGGTAGACGCAGGACGAACTCGGCGCCGGGGCGGGCCGGTGCCACCCTGATGCTCCCCCCGTAGAACCGGCTCAGATCGGCGACGATGGCCAGCCCCAGCCCGAAGCCGCCGTAACCCCGGTCCCGGGCCTCGTCCAGGCGGACGAAGCGCTCGAAGACCCGGTGGCGGTCCGCTTCGGGTATCCCGGGGCCGTCGTCGGCGACCTTCAGGAACGCCCCGGCGGAGTCGGCGCCCACCTTGACGGCCACGGTGCCGGCGGCGAAGCGCCGGGCGTTGTCGAGCAGGTTGTAGACCATCCGCTCCAGGTAGACCACCGGTACCGCCACCGGGGCCGGTGCCGCCTCCAGCCGTACGTGGGGTGGCCCCGCCGGCCCGACACCGGCCACCGCCTTGCGCACCACCTCGGACAGGTCCACCGGGTCGGCCACCGCCGGAAGGCTCCCCTCGTCCGAGCGGGCCAGGAGCAGCAGCCCCGATACCAGCTGCTCCATCCGCTCGTTCTGGTTGAGCACCTCCGAAGCCACCAGCGGCCAGTCCGCCGCCCCGGGGTGGTGCAGGGCCACCTCCAGCTCGGTGCGGATGTTGGCGATGGGCGAGCGCAGCTCGTGGGAGGCGTCCGAGACGAACCGGCGCTCCCGCTCGGAGGAGGACTGGATCCGGTCCAGCATCGAGTTCAGGGTGCGGGCCAGGCGGCCGACCTCGTCGTCGTTGGCCGGCTCGGCGACCCGGTGGCCGCTGCTGACCGTCGCCACCTCTGCCACCTCCCGGCGCATCATCTCGATGGGCCGCAGGGCCCGCCCGACGATCAGCCAGCTGATGCCGCCGACCAGGGCTATGAGCATGGGAGTCCCGATCTCCAGCAGCCGGCGGACGTAGGCGACGCTGTGGTCGTACTGCTGGAGCGACATGACGACCACGACCATGCCCTTGGCCCCGTGGTTGGAGACCGGTACCGCCACCGCCCGCACGTCCTTGGCGAGCAGGCCGAGCACCCCGGGGGCAGGCACGATCGGCGGGTCACCGGGCTCCCACAACGGTGGGAGACGGTGCAGCGGCCGGCTGGCGCCGATGACCTTGCCGCCGCGCAGCACCTGGACCAGACCGGACTCGATGCTCGGGTCGGTGGGCAGCATGAGCGGCGTGGCCAGCATCGGGTTGAGAGCCAGAACCTCCCGGGCCTGCTCGTAGGCCGTGGCCTGCAGCACCCGGCCCCGGTAATGGCGCATCCCGGCGTCCACCAGGGCGAAGGACACCACCAGGGCGCAGGCCACGGCCACCAGGGCCGTGGCGGTGACGCGCACCCGGACGCTCCCCAGGATCCGGTGGGCCAGCCGGTTCACGCCACCGCCTCCACCGCCGCCAGGCGGTAGCCGAGGGAGCGGACCGTCTCGATGTGGGACGGCTGGCCGGGCTGGTCCAGCTTGCGCCGCAGGTAGCCGATGTAGACCTCCACCACGTTCGGGTCCCGCTCGCCGCCCGGGTCCCAGACGTGCTCGAGCAGCTCGGCCTTGGACACCGCCTGCCCGGGCCGGTGGAGCAGGTAGGAAAGCAGGGCGTGCTCGCGCCGGGTGAGGACCACCTCGTCGGGGCCCCGCCAGCAGCGGTGCTCCCTGGTGTCGAGCCGGACGTCGCCGAAGGACAGCACCGCCCCGGCCGGTGACCCGCCCCGCCGGATCAGTGCCCGCAGGCGGGCCAGGAGGACCGGGTACGAGAACGGCTTGGACAGGAAGTCGTCGGCGCCGGTGTCGAGGGCCTCGGTCTGGTCGAACTCGCCCTGCTTGGCCGTGAGCATCAGCACCGGCACCCGGGCCCCGGCGTCGCGCAGCCGGCGGGTCACGGCGTAGCC
Organism: Actinomycetes bacterium; assembly: GCA_021827225.1. The sequence goes on from JAKAXG010000254.1 coordinate 2,630, forward strand.
GTTGAGCCTGGGGAGCATCAGGTCGAGGACTATGGCGTCGAACGGCTCGGCCAGGGCCCGGGCCAGGCCCTGCTCCCCGTCCGTGGCCACCTCGACGCTGTAGCCCTCGGCCTGGAGACCCCGGGCCAGGGACCGGGCCATGGGCAGTTCGTCCTCGACGATGAGAATCCTCACTGCCCTCCAGTCTGCCCGTACCGTGCGGGCGGTGGGCGACGATCGGACCTCCGGGTCCTCCGTTGTCGCACCGGATGTGCAGCTCAGGTGCCGGCCCGGCCCCGCTCCGGCCCCGTAAGCTCGGGCCATGGGGGAACTGCAACCTGACATAGACCCCGCCGACGCCGGGATGGACCGGACCCGGCTGGCCCGCATCGACCGCCACTTCGCCTCCTACGTCGACGACGGCCGGCTCCCGGGGTGGCTGGTGCTGGTCTCCCGCCGGGGCCGGATCGCCCACCTGTCGACCTACGGCATGAGGGACAGGGAGAACTCCCGCCCGGTCGAGCCGGACACCATCTGGCGCCTGGCGTCGATGACCAAGCCGGTGACATCGGTGGCGGCCATGATGCTCTACGAGGAGGGGGCCTTCGAGCTCAAGGATCCCATCTCCCGCTGGATCCCGGCGTTCGAGCACATGAGGGTGTACCGCTCCGGCAGCGCGGCCAAGCCCGAGACCCGCCCGGCGACCGAGCCCATCCGGGTCTGGCACCTGCTGACCCACACCGCCGGGCTCACCTACGGCTTCCACCACAGCCACCCGGTCGACGCCATGTACCGCTCGGCCGGCTTCGAATGGGGCATCCCGCCGGGAACCGACCTGGAGGCGTGCTGCGACATGTGGGCGTCGCTACCCCTGCTGTTCGAGCCCGGATCGGAGTTCAACTACTCCGTCGCCACCGACGTCCTCGGCCGTCTGGTCGAGGTGCTGTCGGGCCAGTCACTGGAGCAGTTCTTCCGCTCCCGGATTTTCGAACCGCTCGGCATGACCGACACCGCGTTCTGGGTGGAACCGGCCCGGGCCGACCGCCTGGCCTCCGCCTACATGGCCAACCCGGACGGCAGCGCGGCGCCGGCACTGCTCATCAACGGGGAGGCCGCCCTGGCTCCCCCGCCGGCCTGGTCCGGGGGCGGCGGCCTGTCCGGCACGGCCGCGGACTACCTCCGCTTCGCCGAGATGCTCCGCCGGGGCGGGGAGCTGGACGGGGCCCGGCTGCTGTCACCCCGCACGGTGTCCTACATGACCCGCAACCAGCTCCCCGGCGGTGCCGACCTGGAGGCCTTCGGACGGCCGCTGTTCGCCGAGACCACCTTCGACGGGGTGGGCTTCGGGCTGGGCTTCTCGGTCGTCACCGACCCGGCGGCCGGAAAGGTGCTCACCAGCCGGGGGGAGTACGGATGGGGCGGGGCGTTCTCCACGGCGTTCTGGATCGCCCCCGAGGAGGACCTGACCGTGGTGTTCTTCACCCAGCTGCTGCCGTCGAGCACCCACCCCATCCGCAGCCAGCTGAAGCAGCTGGTGTACCAGTCCCTGGTCGACTGACAGGCAGCTCTCAGGGGCTACCGGGCAGGACGTTCAGGCGGCCAGGGCCGGGGTCCCGCCGGCGCCGGAGACGGTGACGGCCGTCTCGGCGCCCGCCGGCCGTTTCCCACCGGCGGCGATGACCGTGAAGAGACCCCGGGCCCGGGCCCGGCACACCAGGACCGATCCAACCGCTCCCGATCCGCTCCAGAACCATCCGGTCACGGTGTGGGCCCCGAGGAAGACCGGGAGGGGAACGGTCACCAGCAGCAGCAGCGTGGTCAGGCCGCTGCCCACGTAGGTGACCGTCCAGATCACCGACAGGATCCGCACCAGGGACCGGCGCTCGGCCAGGCCGTCGGCGGCCAGCGGCACCAGGTCCCGGGCCAGGCGCACAACCAGCGGCTCGCGGCTGAACATGGTGGCCAGGAACATCAGCCCGAACCCGGCCGTCTCGACGACCGGGATGGCGAAGTACACGTCGGCGTGGCCGGTGGCCACGGTGGTGGCGATCCGGAGGGTGGCCATGAAGACCGTCACCACGAGCATCCCCGAGACCCTCCGGTTACGGAAATGCTGGCAGGCGGCCAGACCGTAGGCATAGACGACCGACACCCCCACTGCCCACATGACCGACCCCACGGCGAGGACGGCGTAGAACAGCGCGAGCGGTATCAGGGTGGCCACCAGCACCGCCGGCAGCGCCCCCCTCGCCATGGTTACGGCGGTGCGCCACATCTCCGCTATCTCGGATACCCGGGCTCCGGCCTTGATACACCCGGCCGCCGGCGCGCCACTTCCCCGCCCAGCGCGCGAACTACCCTTCTCGGGTGCCCCCGACCACGAGGCGGCGGACCACCAGGCGGCGGACCGCCGGATGACGGTTCCCGAGGTCGCTCCCCCCCTCGTCGCCCCCGAGAAGACAATCGACTGGCGCCCGGCCTGGCTGAGGCGCGACCGGGTGACGCTCGCCGCCCTGGTGATCCTGGCCTTCGGTCTGCGGGTGCCGGACCTCGGCCGCGCCTACTGGGTGGACGAGGGAATCACCATCGGCATCTCCTCCCACCCGGTGTCGCAGATCCCCGGTCTGCTCCGCCACGACGGCTCCCCGCCGCTTTTCTACATACTCCTGCACTTCTGGATGCGCCTGTTCGGCAGCTCGGAGCCGGCCACCCACACCCTCCCGCTGCTGATCTCACTGATCGCCATCCCGGTGGGCTACTGGGCGGGCCGGGAGCTGTTCCACCGGCAGGCCGGGATCGCGGTGGCGGCGCTGCTCGCCACCAACCCGTTCCTCAACTGGTACTCCACCGAGTCCCGCATGTACACGCTGGTGGTGCTGCTCGGCCTGGTCGGCGTCACCCTGGCCTGGCGGGCGGTCAGGGACCGGTCACTGCCGGACGCAGCCGGCGCGGTGATCACCTACGCCGCCCTGCTCTACACCCACGACTGGGCCATCTACCTGACCGGGGCCACCGGCCTCATCCTGATATGGATCACCTGGTCCCGGGGGGACCGCCGGACCACCATGTGGGTGATCGCCGGCGGGGCCGCCACCCTGGTGCTGTGGCTGCCGTGGCTGCCGACGTTCGTCTTCCAGGCCCAGAACACCGCCGCCCCCTGGGCCGTCCAGCCCGGGATCGGAGACTTCTTCGCCGACCCCTCCACCGCCCTGGCCGGAACCATCGGCTTCCTGATCGTCCCGATACTGGTCATCGGCGTCTGGCTGACCCGGCGCTACCTGACACCGAGCGAGCGGTTCACGGCCAGCGCCATCGGGGCCACCGCCCTCGTGGCGACCATCGCCGGGTTCGCCGGGGCCGAGATCGAACCGTCGTGGACGGTCAGGTACCTGGCCATCATCGTCGGCCCCTACCTGCTGGCCGCCGGCGGCGCCCTGTCGGTCAGCCGGCCGGGACGGAGGGTGCTGTGGGCGGTCACGGTCATGCTGGCCGCCTGGGCCCTGATCGGGTCGTTGCTGCCCAACCCCAACGCCCGCTACGCCAAGAGCAACGTGGCGGCGGTGGCCTCGGCCGTCTCCCCCCGGCTGCACCCGGGTGACCTGGTGCTCGTCACGGAGACCGAGCAGCTGTCGGTCAGCTACCACTACCTGCCGAAGGGCCTCCGCTACATGACCCCCACCGGCCCGGTCGCCGACCCCACCTGGGTCAACTGGCGCAACATCGTGCACCGCCTGCAGCAGGCCAACCCGTGCCGGGTGCTCGCCCCCACCATCGACGCCCTCCCCGTGGGTGACGCCATCCTGGAGATCAACCCGGTCCGCAAGCTGGGCGCCACCGGGTCGGCCTGGTCCCGGGCGGTGAACGGCCGGGTGATAGCCGACGAGCGGCTCCTCAGCCGG
>JAKAXG010000255.1 GCA_021827225.1 Actinomycetes bacterium
GGGGGCAGCCATCGCCGCCGGCAGGTGGATTGCTGGCCGCTCCGCCAGCCCGCCCGCCCCTGGCGACCGATGAGCTGGAGGTGCAGGTGCTGGGCCCGGTCCAGCTATCCGGATGGCCCGCCGACCGGCCCCAGCCCGGCCGGGCTGCCCTCGAGCTGTTGGTGTACATGGCGCTGCACCCGGGTCGGCTGTTCACCGCCGAGCAGCTCCGCAACACCATCGGCCGGGGCCGGCCCCGCGACCTCGACCTGGCCACCATCCGCCGTTACATCGGGGAGCTGCGCCGCAGCCTGGGTGAGCGCCTACCAGAGGCCCGACCAGGAGGCGGTTACCAGGTCGTCGGCGTGGCCACCGACGCAGGCCGGCTGGAGTCATTGATGCAGCTGGCTCAGGAATCCGGGTCCCCCGCCGGACGGGCATCCGAGCTGGTGCCGGGGCTGGCGCTGGTCCGGGGCTTCCCGTTTGCAGACTGTCCGGAGGGCACGTTCGGCTGGGCCTTCGCTGACGACAGCCTGGCCATGCAGATCGCCCACCGGGTGCTGACCGCTTCGGTCCTGCTGGCCGATCTGGCCATCGACGCGGGCGACCCCGAGCTGGCTCTATGGGCTACTGGCCGCGGATTTCGTGTGTGGCCGACCGACGAGTCCCTCGAGGCGCGGGCCCTGACAGCGGCCGCCATGGTGAGCCCCTCCCGGCTGGCCCAGACCTGGGTCGCCATTGAGCAGCGGGCCCAGCGGGGCGAGGGCGGCGACCCGTCCCCCCGATCCCGGGCCCTGTTCGAGCGGTTGAGGGGGGAGCAGGCCAGCCGGCCCCACCCGTAGCGGTCCTGTTCAGCAGGCCTCTACCACGGCCGGGCGTGACCCTCATCCGGGGGCGCCGGCACCACATTCACCAGATCGTCTCCGGAGAACATGTACATCCGGAAATAGGAATCCCCGTCCTCCATCATCAGCAGCTGCACCCGACCTGGGTCCGACCAGGGCGTCTCCTTCACCCGGTCCAGGAACCTGTCCCAGTCCAGATTGGAACTGACCGATCCCCAGATAGAGGTGGAAGCCTGCTTGAACCCACCCCACAGCTCCTCGCCGACCGGGCCGTTCAGCGGCAGCAGGGAGCCCACCTGCTCGCGCGGCACCTGGACCTCCGACCGGTCCTCCGGCGGATAACCGGCGGCCACGTTCCTGACCGCCTGGGCGGCCCGGTCGTCAACCGCATCGGGTCCGCTCATCCAGAACGCCAGTTCGCGAGCGTTGACCTCGTCGGCCAGGCCGACCATTAAGACGATCTCCGACGTTGTGCTCACCGGACCTCCCCAGCCACATCGCACTCGCCGGGATCAAGAGTAGACCCGTTGTCGAGGCCCCTGCACCAGGCCACCTGCCCGGGTCAGGCGACCCCAGAATCGGGCCTTGGCAGCAGCCCGGCCACAGTCGCATTCGGGACTTTGTGCCCTAGCGGAGGTCTTCGGCAGCCACGACCCTCGCAGCCATGGACGGCGGCCTGACCCTTCAACGTTTGAGCGACCAGGAATGCCACGCATACCTGTCTCAGAATCGCCTCGGGCGTCTGGCGGTGACGGCCAACGCACTCCCCGCTATTCGATCGGTCTGGTTCGCCGTCACCTCGGATCACCTTGTCATCCGCTGTCCTCCGGTCTCGGGACTGCGTCGGGCGGCCAACTCGGTGGTGGCCTTCCAGACTGACCACACCCGGGAGGACGGCACCGGATGGAGCGTCCATCTGCTGGGCGTCTGCCGGCTCGAGAACGACCCGACGAGGCTGAATCAGCTCCGGCAACTACCTCTGTCCCCCTGGAGTGAGCCACCCGAGCAGGACGTCTTCCTGCGGCTGCCACTTGCCGGCCTTACCGGCGACCGGATCCTGAAGAACGGAGCATTCCGCGGATTCGCCTAGCCGCATCCACGGAGCGGTCGTCGGTGCTCAGCTCTCGGGAGGGCTCTCAGGGGAGTTCTGGACGGTCTCTCGGGCAAGATCGGCGATGTGTCGATCTTCGGCCCAGGCCGTGAGCCGGAGTAGGTCGAGGCCGACGGAGGGCACTGTCGAGTGAAGGGATGCGAGCACCCCACTGGCTTGGTGGATCTCCACTTCTTCGCCGAGCACGGTCTCTATGTGTTCGCACAGCGAGGCGGTGTTTATCACCTCGGTGTCGAGCAGCGCCTTCGGTGCGAGCGCGGCGATGTTCTCCACCCGTTCGGTTCGCATCGGACAAGGGGGGAGTGGCCTCTCGCTGTGCAGCGTCAGGACCAAACCGAGCTTCTCGGTGGCGATCAGCGGGATGTTGATCACCGAGCGCGATCCCCTAGCTACAGCCGCGGGAGCCACCGCTGGCCAGCGGTCTGTGGCCTCTGCGAAGTCTTCGACTTCTACGATGGCCTTCTGGCGAAGGGCGTCCATGGCGGGACCCTCTCCGAACCGGAACTGCAATCTCGACGGCTTGGGAGGCTCGGGGAAGGAAGTCATGACGGGTCCCAGGTAGTGGCCGTCCACAACCATGACCACCGCAGCAGAAGTCATGCCGACACAAGCCGCCGCTGCCCTGAGAAACCGCTGTGCCAGGGCGGCAGCCTCCGATGGCGGTAGGTCACCAGGGCCCTGGAGAAGCTCCCCGGTGACGCGGCTGAGTTCGGCCTCGCCGCGACGGATGGATTGGAGCCGGTCTGCGTCTCCATCATCACCGAAGTCTTCCACCGTGGAGTCTCCTAGCTGCCGACGAACCCAAGCCAGCGACTACTGCCAGTACAGCCGCCCCGCATGTGGAGCATACAAGGGCGGCGACTGAGTCCGGAATCGATCGAAGGTCTTCCGGCGCCTGCCGGCCCTCCTCCGGCCGGTATCACTCGCCAGACCCGAAGTAGATCCTTGGACGACCCCCTGACGAGAACACTTGGGAGTTGCAATTGCCCAGGTCCGGCTCAGGTCGCGGAGCCGGCGTGTCGATCACCGAGGACGATGACGGTCGGCGGGACAGGTACGTGGTGAGGGCCGCCTCGGCGCGGATAGCGGTCGAGCCGCGCCGTCAGGCCCGCCGTCGCACCGTGAAGGTGCTGACGTCGCGGCCCATGGTGGTGGGTCTGGTGGCCATGTCGGCCATGGTCGTGGCGGTCGTGGTCGGCCTGCACCAACTGTTGCGACTCACCGGGCGGACCTGGTCGCCCACCACGTTCGGGTTCCTGCTCGGAGCCGGCGTGGTCTCGGTGCCGTGGGCCTTGTGGTCGACCGCCACCGAGATCGACGGGTCCTGGTCGTGGCGCATCGGGGCGGTGGCCGAACGCCACACCGCCGAGGTGCTGCGCCGCCTGGGTGACCGGTGGCGGTTCCAGTACGACGTGGTGTTCTACGGCGGCCGCATCGACGCCAAGAAGTGGGTGACGGACATCGACTGCGTGGCGACCGGCCCCGGCGGCGTCCTGGCCGTGTCCACCAAGTGGACCGCCGACGATTGGGACCTGTCCGACCCGACCGACGAGTGGGTCCTGGTCGCGGCCCGAGGGGCGGCCCGCAACGCCGAGCGGCTGGCCGGCCCGCTCCGCCAGGTGATGCCCCAGCCCCCGATCGTGCCCGTGGTGGTGTGCTGGGGGCCGGGTCCCAGAGCCAATCCCGGCGTGGTCACCCGGGTGGCGCTGCCCGGCGGCCGCCATTCGGAGGTGCTGGTCGTGCACGGCGCCCAGGCCGACGAGTGGCTGCCCGTTCTCGCAGGGGAGCGCCTGACCGGCCAGCAGGTCGCCGCCATCGACGCGGTGGTCGCCGGGTGGATCGCCGATCATGAAGAACGCCACAGCCGCCACGAGGATGCCCGCCGGGCCGCCGTCGCCCAGATGCGCCGGGCCGTCCGGTTCGCCGCCGTCTCCGTTACGGTGACCGTCCTGGTCGCCGCCTGCTGGGTCGCCGCCTCGGTCAGCCGGGCCGCCCTGCGCAGTCTGGATGTGCTCGTCGGGGCCGGCGGCGGACTCGGGGCCGTCCTGTTCGTTGTGGTCCCGCTGGGGCTGCCGGTGGCCAGCACCCTCTACACCCGCCGGGCGGTCCAGAGGGCCTCCCGGGCGAGGCTGCCCCACGACCGGCGACTCATGGCTTGTTCGATGGGAGCGCTGGTCCTGGCCCTGGCTGCAATCGTGACCTCGGCGGCCGTGGCCTGAACGACGGCAACGGCGGACAAAGGAACGCACCGGACCGGCTGCCACCACTTGTGAAAGGGAACCGGTGCCATGACCGGCGGAGGGCCGCCCCGCTTCCGGATGAAGCCCTCCACGCCGGTCACGTCGAGCGCAGGAACCGGGCCATGCCAACTCCCACACACTTCCACTCCTTCGGAGATGGCCGGGCGCCCCGACCGGCGCGCAGATAGCCTGGAGCCGTGGAGTCCCCGTTACCGGAGGCAGGAACCCGTGCCGGCCACCCGGGATAGGCCCCTGCTGCGCTGGTCGTCGACGTCGTCGCGCCACGCCCTGGCCGCCACCCTGAGACTGACAGAGACCGGCGTCGCCGCATTGCGGCGCGACACTTCCCGGCTGCTGAGCCGAGCCGAACTGCACGTCCGGGCCTGGCGGGAGGCGCTCGACCCCACCACCTCGCAATGGGTGGCCGAGGCCCGGGGCCTGCCGGCGGAGCGGGACCCCGAGCAGGCCCGCCGGGACCTACAGGACCGGATCGAGAAGGCCCGCCGCCCCGGATAGGTGCCGGCCTGGACCGTCCTCTACGAGGACGCCCTAACCGAGTGGGAGACCCGCCGGCGGCCGCCGGCCGAGCTGCTCGTGGCGGTGCTGGAGTGGCTGCTGGACATGGTCGACAGCGGGCCGCCGGCGGAGCACCTCCCGGTCCCCCTCGAGGAGGACCTCTACGTCAGCCCGGTGGGGGACACCGGCGTGTTCGTCACCTACCTGGCCCTCGGGTACGAGCGGCGGGCGGTGATCCGCCGCATCGACTGAACCTCCTCCGGCCGGTCTTCGTCGTGGCGGCCGGGGCGGGTGCCGGACCGGTCCCGGCTCGTCAAGGGTCGCTGTGAGCCTCCGCTCCGGCTGCGCCTCCGCTCCGGTTCTCGCTCGGCCTACGGCCGCCCCTTGACCAGCCGTCCCCGGCCCGGCGCTCGGGCACGTAGCAGGCCGAGCACAGGAGTGCCCGGCCTGCGGGACGGACAGGCGATCGGGCCACGCACCGGCTGAGGAGGGTCGGGAACCCGGGAGGTTCGAGGCGGTCGAGGCGAGGCCGGGGGGATGCGTTTGCGGGTCGGATTCCGACCTCTGAGCAGGACTTTTGCCTTCCGGCGGCGGGCCGGGCCGGGCCGGGAACCTCCGGGATTTTTTCTGGATCCGAGCTCTCATCCGAGTGTCGGTCCGAGCCGCGGTCCGAGCGCGACCTCGACGGTGCTGGGCATGAGCACCTGCCCCGCTGCCATCCAGGCTCTGGTCGATCACGTCGAGACCCGCTCGGATCTCCGGTCCGGCCGGCGCCGGGCCGCCGAATGGGCGGCCGTCGAGCCGGATCTGACCGGCTTCCCGTCGCCCGCCGCCGTGGCCGCCGCCATCCGCACCGCCGGCCCGACCGAACAGGACCGGCTGGTCTGCGCCCTCCTCCGCCGGGCCGCCTCCGACGACCTGGCCCAGCTGACGGTGGTGGCCGGCCTGTCGCGGCGGCTCGGCTGGATCGTGGCCGGCTGGAAGCGCGCCGGCGTTCCCCCGGCGGACCTGCCCATCCTGGAGGCGGACCTGGTGTCGGAGTGCTGGGCGGCGGTTGCCGTGACGGCCCGGACGATGGCCGGCGGTGACGACCCGCCGCCCCGGCCGACCCCGGCCATCGTGCAGACGGCGTGGGAGCAGGTGCGCGGCCCCCGCCGACGCCAACTCCGCCACGCCGCCCGGCAGGAAACCTCAACACCGGACCGCCCCGCCCCGGCGCCGACGGTGCCGGCCGGGGAGCAGCTAGCCGAGGTAGTCGTGTCCGCCGTACGGTCCGGCCGGCTCAGCCTGACCGGGGCCCGGCTGGTCTACGCCACCCGCGTGGCCGGCTGGAGCGTCATCGAGACGGCCGAACGGCTGGATTGCAGCCCCCAGTCGGTGCGCACCCGCCGGGCCCGGGCCGAGCACCGCCTGGCCGCCGCCTGAGGAGCCCGGATGCTGTCCATCGGCAAGCTCACCGCCGGCCGGGCCGACTACTACGTCGAGCAGCTGCCCACCGGCCGGGACGAGTACTACCTCCGCAGCGAACGCGATGAGGCCGCCTCCTGGTTGGGCGCCGCCGCCGGGCATCTCGGCCTCGAAGGCGAGGTGACCCCCGAGGCGTTCCGGCTGATGCTCGACGCCCGCCACCCCGTCACCGGGGAACCGCTAGGAGTGCCCCACACCACCGCCCGCCGGGTGGCCGGCTTCGACCTGTGCTTCTCCGCGCCCAAGTCGGTCAGCGTCCTGTGGGCCCTGGGCGGACCGGAACTGGCCGCCGCCGTGGTCTCCGCCCACGACCGGGCCGTCGCCGCCGCCGTCGAGACCCTGGAG
>JAKAXG010000256.1 GCA_021827225.1 Actinomycetes bacterium
GGGTTCAAATCCCGTCAGGACCGCGGTCGGATAGCTCAGTTGGTAGAGCGCGCGCCTGAAAAGCGCGAGGTCACCGGATCGACACCGGTTCCGACCACCTGAGAAAGGGCCTTTGACCAGGGGTTTTGCCTCTGGTCATCGGTCTGTCCGGGGAGGCGGGAAGCCAGAAGGCGCCTGCCGCGTCAATCGCGCGGCTGTACGGTGCCAAGAGGCCTTCGTCATCTGTGTCGGAGCCTCGGACTCCGGCCGACACGAATCCGACGTGGCCGCCGCGCCAGTGGCATCGGTGGCCCTGCAGACCGGTGACGACGTGCTCATCGCCGGATCCGGTCAGGGCAAATGGGCCGCTGTCGGATGCGATACCGTCCTACGACGTGAGGTGGGGAGCCGGAGCCGCGTGAGGGACTCACCGGAGCCGGACCGGCTGGCCGTCCGCCCGACCGACTTCGGCATCGAAACCCTGGCCGGGCTGGCCCGGAGGCTTTCGCCGGACTCCCCACACAGCCCTGCCGCAACGGAGAAGGTGGCCCGCTACCGCGAGAATTACGCCATCGTGCTCGACGCCGACGGACCGGCGGTGATCAGCGCCCTGGGAGAGCGGACGCCGATACCTTCCGAGGTGGCGCAGGTCATCTACCGGGTGATGCTCGTCGCCTACACCCGCAGCCGGCCGGAGCGCAGGCCGTGGCTGGTCCTCTGCGACGCAGACGGCCGGGTCGTCATGAGCCTGCCCGCCTACGGCCTGGAGGTCCACGACCTCGAGCGTCTGGCCACGGCCGCCGGGTGGGACCTGGACCTGGCCGGCACGGAACTGGACGGCCTGACTGACAAGCCCGGGTCCTGGGAGCACGCGTTTCCGCACTGGTACGACAAGCCCCGGCTGTCCGCCACAGGGCAGTGGAGGGCCAGCCGGTTGGCCAAGCTCAAGCAGTTCTTCCGGCGAAGCGGCGGTTCCGGCCCGGCCGGGCGGTGACCACCGGCGACGGCCCGGGCTGCACCCGACCGAGGTCCTGGCCGGCGCCGGCTGGGAAGGGGCCCGCACCGCCCGCACGATCGCCCCGAGCGGTACAACCTCGGGCGCAGGGGGAAGAAGCCGATCATCGACACTGCTGACGCAACCATCCACACCCGTCCCGGGCACCCGGCCGTTGAGGCCGACCCCCTGTCGGCCCATCCCGCTCAACTTTCTCCCGAGATCGACGACGATCAGGAGATGATCGACGTCATGGCCGTCGAGGCGGCCGCGGAGGCCGGTGCCGATCAGGGCCACGCCTACGGGCGGGTCGGGCCGCCCTTCGACAGACGGAATCCCTACGTGATCGGCCTGCTGGCATCGCTGGGGGCGGCAACGGCGTTCGGCCTGGTGTGGTTCGTCATGTCGGCGGCGCAGGTGCTGACACTGCTCGGGCTGGCCCTCTTCGTAGCGGTCGGCCTCGATCCCGCCGTCACGTACCTGTCGCGGAAGCTGATGCCGAGATGGGCTGCGGTCACCGTGGTGATCGTGTCGCTGCTGGGCGTGGTCGGCCTGTTCCTCGCTCTCGCCATACCGGTGATGGTCACCCAGGCGACCCACCTGGCCGACAACCTCCCGCGCTACATGCGGCAGCTCCAGAACCACAACTCGAACCTCGGGCGGCTCAACTCCCGCTACCACGTGGTACCGGACCTCCAGAAGGTGCTGAACGGCGGCGGCGCCGGTTACTCGGTGACCAGCGGGGTCATGGGTGTCGGCAAGGCGGTGATCGGTGCCCTGACGTCCACGGTCCTGGTGCTCACCGTGGCCGTGTATGCCCTGGCCGACATGCCACGGATCAAACGGGGTCTGTACCACCTGGCGCCCCGGAGCCGGCGGGCCCGCATGGTCCTGCTCACCGACGAGATACTCGGTCGCGTCGGCGGCTACGTACTGGGAAATCTGGCCGTCTCAGCGGTGTCGTTCGCCGGCACGTGGATCTGGTGCCTGGCGATAGGGATCCCGTACGCCCTGCTCCTCGCCATGCTCGTGGGCCTGTTGGACCTGGTTCCGATAGTCGGTTCCACCATCGGCGGGATCGTCGTGGCCCTCGTCGCCCTGACCGTGTCCCTGCCGGTGGCCATCGCCACCGCCGTCTTCTACATCCTCTACCGGTTCGCCGAGGACTACCTGCTCGTGCCGAGGATCATGGGCCGGACCGTCGACGTCCCCGGTCTGGTCACCGTGGTCGCCACCGTCATCGGCGGAGCCGTGCTGGGCATCGTCGGGGCCCTGGTCGCCATACCGCTGGCTGCCGGCATCAAGCTGCTCCTCCACGAGGTGGCCAAGCCGAGACTCGAACAGATGTGAAGGTCGCCCGCTCCTCGCCCGGCTAGACCCGATGCTGTGGCCGGGTATCCCACCGCAGCCGGCCGGGCGTCGTAGGGTCCATGATGTGGTGACGTTGACCGGCAGGACGGCCCTGGTCACCGGGGTGAGCCGCTCCGCAGGGATCGGCGCGGCGATCGCCCGGAAGCTCTCGGCGAGCGGGGCCAGCCTGCTGCTCACCGGGTGGCCGGCCCACGACGCGGCCCAACCGTGGGGATCCGATCCCGGCGGCGGCGAGCGCATACGCGACGAGCTGCGAGCGGGGGGCGGGCGGGCCGAGTACGTCTCCGCCGACCTGGCCGACCCCGCCGCACCAGCCGAGCTGCTGCGTGCCGCCGTCAGCACCGTCGGACCGATCGACATCCTCATCGCGAACCATGGCCGCAGCGCCGACCAGGCCCTCCTGGAGGTGACCGCCGAGGAGCTCGACCTCTGCTTCGCCGTCAACTCCCGGGCCACGCTGCTGCTGGTACGCCACTTCGTCGAGCAGCACGCCGGCCGTCCCGGAGGCCGGATCGTGACCCTGACCTCCGGTCAGTACCACGGGGCCATGCCCGGCGAGCTGCCGTACATCGCCTCCAAGGCGGCGATCCAGCAGCTCACCGCCAGCCTGGCGGTGGAACTGGCCCCCCGTCGCATCACCGTCAACTGTGTCGATCCCGGACCCAACGACACCGGATATGCCACCGGGCAACTCCGTGATCGGGTCCGGGCGGCCATGCCGATGGGCCGGTGGGGCAGGCCCGACGATGCCGCCCGCCTCGTCGCTTGGCTCTGCAGTGACGAGGCCGACTGGGTGACCGGGCAGACCATCGCATCCGACGGCGGCTGGTCGGCCCGCGGCTCCAGCTGACAGGCCGCCGGACCGCCGGCCGCTCCAGCCGTCAGCCGCCCGGTCCCTCCAGAGCGGCCCGGATCTCGTCGAGGATCGCCGGATCGTCGATGGTGGACGGAACCGAAACCGGCCGGTGGTCCGCCAACGCCCGCATGGTGGCTCTCAGGATCTTGCCCGAGCGGGTCTTGGGCAGGCGGGCCACGATGAGCGCCTGCTTGAACGACGCCACGGCGCCGATCCGCTGGCGGACCAGGGACACCACCTCCTCCCGGAGCTCGGCCGGGTCCCTCTCCACCCCCGCCTTGAGCACCACGAGGCCCACCGGGACCTGTCCCTTCAACTCGTCGGCGACCCCGATCACGGCACACTCAGCAATGTCGGGATGGTGGGAGACCGCCTCTTCCATGGCTCCGGTCGAGAGCCGGTGACCCGCCACGTTGATGACGTCGTCCACCCGGCCCATGATGAAGAGGTAGCCGTCGTCATCGACGTAGCCACCGTCGCCGGTCAGGTAGAAGCCGGGGTAGCGGTCCAGGTACGAGCGGAGGAACCGCTCGTCGTCACGGTAGAGGGTGGTCAGAGTGCCGGGCGGCAACGGGAGACGGATGGCCACCGCCCCCTCCACTCCGGCCGGGCACTCGTGGCCGGCCTCGTCGAGTATCCGTACGTCGTAACCCGGGACCGCCCTGGTGGGCGAGCCGGGCTTGATCGGAAGGGGCTCCAGGCCCCGGCAGTTGGCCGCCACCGGCCAGCCCGTCTCGGTCTGCCACCAGTGGTCCACCACCGGGACACCGAGGAGTCCGGACGCCCATTCGTAGGTATCGGGATCGAGGCGTTCCCCGGCCAGGAACAGCGTCCGCAGGCAGCTGATGTCGTAACGACCGAGTTGGCGCCCGAGGGGGTCCTCCTTCTTGATGGCCCTGAAGCCGGTGGGCGCGGTGAACATCACAGCCACCTGATGTTCAGAGATGACCCTCCAGAACGCCCCGGCGTCGGGGGTGCCGACCGGTTTTCCCTCGTAAAGGACCGTGGTGGCGCCGATCAGCAGCGGGGCGTAGACGATGTAGGAGTGCCCCACCACCCACCCCACGTCGCTGGCCGCCCAGAAGGTCTCGCCCGGCCGCACCCCGTAGATGTTGGGCATGGTCCAGGCCAGGGCCACGGCATGGCCGCCGTTGTCGCGGACCACGCCCTTCGGGACACCGGTGGTGCCGGACGTGTAGAGGATGTACAGGGGGTCCGTGGCGGCGACGGGGGTGCACGGCTGGGGAGCAGCCTCCGCCATGGCCTCCGCCCAGTCCAGATCGCGTCCGGCGACCAGGTCCGCCCGGGCTTCGGGCCGCTGGAGGATCACGCAGTGCTCCGGGGGGAAGACGGTCTCATCCAGGGCGGCGTCCAGCAGGGGCTTGTAGGCGATGACGCGGCTGCCCTCGATCCCGCACGACGCCGCCACCACCACCCGGGGGCGGGCGTCGTCGATGCGGATGGCCAACTCGTGGGGAGCGAAGCCGCCGAAGACCACCGAGTGCACCGCCCCCAGCCGGGCACAGGCCAACATGGCCACCACGGCCTCGGGAACCATGGGCATGTAGATGACCACCCGGTCACCGTGGGCCACGCCCAGGCCGGCGAGCACACCGGCGAAGCGGCTCACCTCATCGCGAAGCTCGCGGTAGCTGTACACGCGTTGGCGGCCGGTGACCGGGCTGTCGTAGACGAGGGCGGCCTGGTCGGCCCGGCTCCCCTCGGCGTGGCGGTCCACGGCGTTGTAGCAGGTGTTGAGCGAGGCCCCGGGGAACCAGCGGTAGAAGGGCGCATCCGTGTCGTCGAGCACCCGGTCGCCCGGAGGGACCACCCAGTCGATGACTGATGCCGCGTCCCTCCAGAAGTTCTCGGGGTCGGCCAGGCTCCTCCGGTAGGAGGCCTCGTACCGGCCCTCCTGACCAGTCGGTGCAGGTGAGGTCTCCGTAGTCGCCATCGGATGCGCCCTACCTGCTCGCCGGCCAGGTGGGCAGCACGCTGCGGCCCCACGTGGCGTTGGTGACGCCGGCCATCGATCCGTACCAGGCCAGGGCTGCGGTGACGAGACCCAGCCACCCGCCGGCCTTGGTGATGTCCGGATGGTTGCCGAGGGCGCCGATGGTCAGCAGGATGAACGTGACGGTCAGCACCGCGAACACCGCGGCGATGATCCCGGTCGTACGCAGGGAAGCGACGAGCATGTAGAGCGTGAACACGGTCCACGACAGCAGGAACAGCCCCGTCGCCTCGTGCGCCTGAGCCGCCGGAAGACCACCAGCCACGTACTTGACGTAGGCAGCGAACGCCATCCAGAACGCCCCGTAAGAGGTGAACGCCAGTGCGCCGAACGTGTTGTTCTTCTTGAACTCCCACATCCCGGCCAGTAGCTGCGCGATGCCTCCGTAGAAGAGGGCGAGAGGCAGGACCACCGCCGACAACGCCTGGTTGCCGATGATGTTGGCATTGAACACGCTCAGTACGAACGTGGTCATGGCGAAGCCGGCCAGCCCCAGCGGGCCCGGATCGGCTGTCGCACCGACCGAAGATGGCACCACCGGGTGCTGTTCCTCGACCACCGTGATCTCATCGTGGTAGCGGGCAGCCGGCACGCCGTTGGCCGGGATCGAAGAGGTGCCTGAAGCGCCAGTGCTCATTTGAACTTCTCCTTTGGTCAGCAGACGGCCCCGGCCGGGCGGGCCGGATGCCGCAAATGCCGCCGGGACCCCCCCGACGCGTCATTACGGTAAGGGTGAGCTTCCAGCTGGACCTGTAATAGGGACTTCCGGCCCTAAGAGACGGGCGCGGTCCGCTGTTCGTCCGGTCGAACGGCCCTACCGGCGCCGGTGGGGACAACCGACGATCGAGTGGTAACTCACGAGGGTGAGCGCCCGCCGCCCGGTTTCCCGTTCAGGCACCTCGCGGTGGGTCGAGAGGGGTGTGGGCCATGTACATGTTTCTCGTGCTGCCGGTGCTGCTGCTGGTCGGCGTGCTGGTCGTCTTCCTGCCGGTGGTCCCCGTGGTGCTGGTGGCGCTGATCGGGGTGCTCCTCTACCGGGTAGCCGTCCGCGACCATCTACCGCACGGGCTCAACCGGCACTGACGCCGACAACAGGGTGGGGGTCCGACGGCTGACGCCGCCGGGTCAGTCGCGGATGGCGATTCCCGTCTCGGGATCGAAGAACTGCATCCGTTCGGTGTCGACGGAGAACCGCCCCCGGGTCCCGGGCTTCATCCGCGAGCGGGGGTCGACCCGGGCCACGCCTTCGCCGCCCTGGATCAGCTGCTTCTCCTCCT
>JAKAXG010000257.1 GCA_021827225.1 Actinomycetes bacterium
CGCCCGTCTCGTGCGTCTGCAGATCGAAGTCCACGGTGTGCTCCTCGAGAGTCTCCAAGGGCAGAAGGTGACCGCAGAGACTACTCCCACCCCGGCCCGGGCAGCGCTCCCCGGACCCCGCCCGAAAAAGGGATCCTCTTTTGACACCGTCACGGACGGTCGTACAGCATTTGACCTTCGGGGGGCCGGCGCCGACAGCTCGCGGACTTCGCCGGCCACGTTCAAGGAAAGAGGAAGTGGATCTGATGGGTCTTCTGGAGGGCAAGGTTGCGATCGTCACGGGGGCGGGAAGAGGGATAGGGCGGGAGCACGCCCTGCTCCTGGCCCGGGAGGGGGCAGCCGTGATGGTCAACGACCTGGGCGGTGACGGCCGGGGCGAGGGGTCCGACCTGACCCCGGCCCAGTCGGTGGCCGAGGAGATCAGGGCGGCGGGAGGCCGGGCGGAGGTCAACGGCGCCAACGTGGCTGACTGGTCGGCGGCCGAGGGGCTGATCGCCCGGACCGTGGAGACCTTCGGCCGCCTCGACATCCTGGTCAACAACGCCGGGATCCTGCGTGACCGCATGGCGTTCAACATGACCGAGGAGGAGTGGGACGTCGTCGTCAACGTGGTCCTGAAGGGCAGCTTCGCCCCGGCCCGCCACGCCGCCGCGTACTGGCGGGAGCGGCACAAGTCGACCGGGGAGCGGGTCGACGCGGTGATCATCAACACCGCCTCCGAATCCGGCCTGTACGGCAACTCGGGTCAGGCCAACTACGCCGCCGCCAAGGCCGGGCTGGCGGCCCTCTCCACCGTGCTGGCCCGCGACCTGGAGCGCATAGGGGTCCGGGCCAATACGATCGCCCCGGTGGCGGCGACGCGCCTGCTGGGGACGGTTATCCAGCACGAGGCGCCGGCCGAGGGGGAGTACGACCCCATGTCCCCGGCGGCCATCGCCCCGCTGGTGGTGTGGCTGTGCTCGGATCTGGCCCGCGATGTCAACGGTCAGGTGTTCGCCGTCAGCGGGGCCCGCATCCAGCTGGTGCAGGGTTTCCACCCGGTGACCCAGATCGACTCGGAGGGCCGGCCGTGGTCACCGGACCGGATCGAGACCCTCCGCAAGGACCTTCTGGGCGGCTGGGACACCGCGATACCGCCGTTCCTGCCGCCGGTGAGCCGTTAGCACGGGGGAAAAAGAGAGGGCCGGTCCCGCCGAAGCGGTGACCGGCCCTCGTCCCGTCGTGGGTTCTAGGCGTTGAGCTTGGCCAGCTCGGCCTGGACCATGGCCTCGTGGGCTTCCTCGTCGGCTCTGGCCGCCTTGGGCGACCACCGGCCCCGCATGAGCGGAACGGTGAAGATGAAGAAGATCATCCCCCCGAAGCAGATCCAGTACCAGTCCTTCCACTGGCCCGGGCCCTGGGCTACCGCCTTCTGGACCGCCGGGGCGTGGGCCAGGGTGGCGGTGGCGCTGGCCGGTAGCTTGGACACCGCGATCAGGTTCTGCAGGGCCTGGCCGGAGTTGACGTGCAGGCCCGAGGAGATCTGGGTCACGGCCTGGCCGATGGCGGCGGTGTTTCCCGGGTTGGCCTTGAGGGCGGCCAGGGTGTTCGGATGGATCGCCGACAGGGTGGCCACCTGGGTGGGGTACTGCTTCACCACGGCCTGTACCGCGGTGCCGTAGGTGACCAGGGGGTTGACCGAGTTGATCACCACGGGGAGGATCAGGTACGCCGCGAACACGACCACGCGCAGTATCCAGCCCCAGATGGCCAGGCCGGTGGCGGTGAGCGCCGGGTTGCGGTCCTCGACGGTCTCGGTGAAGCTGGCCATCCACGGCACGTAGGCGACGCCCAGGCAGAAGGCCAGGGCGGCGGTGATGATGGCCAGCTGGTAGTAGCCGACATGGTGGCCGGCCTGCAGCAGGTAGATGACCATCATGACTGCGGAGGCCACCCCGCCGATCACCATGAACGGCTTTCGCACCCGCATCCGGTCCGAGACCACACCGAAGATGAGCAGGGCGACCAGGTCGAAGCCCCAGTTCCAGTTGCCGATCCCGTTGGCGTCCTTGACCGAGAATCCGAACACGGTGGTCATGTAGATGAGGCCGAAGCCGACGGCGGTGTAGTACACGAGCAGGAAGATCGAGATCCCCAGCGCCGAGACGACCACGTCCGGCTTGATCAGCTGACGGAAGGGGGAGCGCAGCGCCGCTTCCAGGTCGGCCTCGGTGAGCCCCTTGGCCTTGGCCTCGATCAGGGCCCGGTCCTGCATCGAAACCATGAGCTGGTCCCGCAGCTTCGGCGACAGCTCCCGCAGGCCGAACAGGGCGAGGACGAACACGACCAGGCCGACCACGCCGCAGATGTGGTACTCGTGGCTCCAGAAGCCGGGTGCCGGATTGGTCGGGACGGTGTTGCTGCCGACCACCGCCACGATGAGGCTGCCGAGCACCGGGCCGCTGGTCCAGAAGCCCATGGCCGTGGCCCGACCGGTCTGGGGCGAGAAGTCCCTTATCAGGGCCGGGGTGGCCACCAGGCAGATGCCCTCGACCAGGCCCACGGCGAAGGAGGACACGGTGAAGCCCCACTTGCCCGTCTGGGCCGGAATCACCCATACCACCAGGATCCCGGTGATCAGGAGCCCGATCACGACCAGATTGGTGCGGCCCAGACGGTCGGTCAGTCCGGCGAAGAGGGAGCCGAAGGCTCCGATCAGGTTCCCGATGGCCAGCGTGGTCACGAAGAACGTGAACGACATGTGCAGGTCCTGGAGGATCAGCGTGGAGACCGACCCGGCCACGTACAGCTCGTAGTACAGCGTCACGGTGGCCAGCACCGTGATGGCCAGGTACAGCATCCTGGGCCCGGTCTCGGGATAAGTCTCGAGCTGCCGGTTCCAGAGCCGGCTGACACCGCCGGGTGGAGCCTGGGTTACCGCTTCAGTAGTTGTTAGAGACACGAACTGCCCATCCCCCATGGAGGCTCGACCGGTTTTCCGGCCCCCGCCGGCGGTCGAGGTTATCGACGATAAGCCACCCAGCGGGGTCCTTGCACTTCCGACAATTCGGTCCTGCCGGTAATGCGGTGCTCGGGGCGCCATGGCCCGACTCGCAGCGCGTTCGGGCCTCCCGGCCGGTCCCGCCCCGCCGCGGAGGACCTATCCGGCGGTGCTGCTCGAGGTGCGGGCCTTCTTGGCGGCGGACGCCTTCTTGGCCACCGGCGCCTTGCGGGTGGCCGGCTCGGCCGCACCCGACGCGGTCGGAGCGTCGTGGTCGTGGACGTGGGCCTCGCCGGCGTGCTCGTGCTCGAAGTTCTCGTGCGGGCGGTGGGAGTGCCGCATGCCGGCGTGATTGTGCTCGTGTTCGTGGCTGGAGCTCAGATGCTCGAATCCGCCGTTGCCGTTGTGGTTGTGGGTCACGTGGAAATGAGGGTGGGAGTGCGTCAGACCCTCGTGGTCGTGCTCTTCCCAGCCGCCGGTCCCGTTTTCAGCCACCTGTTCCTCCCGTCGCTTCCTTCGATGCCGTGGGGGCTCGCTCCTTCTTCTACCCCCGCACGCAGGGGGGAACCCCCGTTCCCGCCCCCCTCAGCCGACCCGGTACCGCTCCGCCCGGGCCTCGCTGAGGGCCATGCCGTGGCCGTCCACCGTGTCGTCAACCACCAGCGTGCCGCTCAGCACCTCGGGCAGTCCGTCGAAGAGCATGGGGTCCAGGCGGGCGTGATCGTGGAAGTACTCGACGTGGCGCAGGTTGGCCACCGCGGCCGCCACGGGGGCGTGGATATTCGGCCCGCAGTGGGCCGACACCTCGAGGTTGTGGGCGGCGGCCAGCGCCGCCGCCGAGAGCCATCCGGTGTAGCCGCCGCAGCGGGTGGCATCCATCTGCAGGCAGTCCACCGCCTCCGCCCCCACCATGTGGGCGAAGTAGGGGAGGTGGTAGCCGTACTCGCCGGCCGTCACGTCGATGGGGATCTGGTCCCGGACCTCGCGCAGCCCCTCCAGGTCGTCCGAGGACACCGGCTCCTCGAACCATTCCACCCCCGCCTCCTCGTACATGGTGCGCCCCACCCGGACCGCCTGCTTCCTGGAGTAGCCGCCGTTGGCGTCCACCATGACCCCGATCCCGTCACCGACCAGGCCGCGCACGAGACGGATCCGGCTCAGGTCCCGGTCGACCCGCTGACCCCATGACTCGCCGACCTTGATCTTGCAGGCCTCCACCCCCAGATCGCCGACCCAGTGCTCGACCTGCTGCTTGGTCGTGCCGTCGTCATAGGTGGTGAAACCGCCTGAGCCGTACACCGGGACCCGGTCCCGCTGGCGGCCCAGCAGACGGGACACCGATATGCCCAGTATTCGGGCTTTCAGGTCCCACAGGGCCACGTCGAGGGCGGAGACGGCGTCGGCGCCGACGCCCGGGTGTCCCAGGTTGCGGCACTGGCGGACCATGGCCTCGTTGGCCGCGCCGACGGCCATCGGGTCCCGTCCGCCGACCACCTCCGCCAGCTTCCCGTCGATCAGCTTCTGGCAGGCGGGCGACCCGTAGGTCCAGCCGGTCCCGGTCCGGCCGCCGGCCGACACGAGGGCGACCACGACGCTCGTCTCCGACCAGCTCAGCGTTCCGTCCGCCTCGGGCCCGTCGGTGGGGACCGTGTAGACCCGGGTCTGCACCGATTCGATCCGGCAGTCGTCCTTGAGTCCGTGCATGCCTGCCCGGTACCCGGCCGGGCCCCGCCCAAACGGGCCGGGGCCCGGCCGGCCCTGGCTCCCGGTCAGGCTGCCGGGTGCAGGACCACCTTCGTCCACCCCTCCTGCCGCTCGTCGAAGCGCTTGTAGGCGTTCGCCGCCTCGTCGAGACCCAGCTCGTGGGAGACGATCATCCCGGGCTGGGCCCGCCCGGCGATGATCAGGTCGCGAAGCTCGCGGTTGTAGCGCTTCACCGGGCACTGGCCCGTACCCATCCGCTGGCCCTTGGTGAAGAACGTCCCGTAGTCGAACGCCACCCGACCCTCCCTGGCCGTCTCGGTCGCCGCTCCCTCGTCCTGGGGCATGTAGACCCCGACGACGCCTATGGCGCCGGCGCTGCGGACGGCCTTCACCAGGTTGTCCAGCACCAGCTCCGGATGCTCCTGGCCGGTCGGGTCGTGCGCCTGGTATCCGACCGCCTCCACGCCCCGGTCCACCGCCCCGCCGTTGGCGTCGAGGATCTGCTCCACCGGGTCTCCGGCGGAGAAGTCGATGGCCTCGGCGCCGAACTTCTCGCCCAGCCTCAGCCGGTCCTTGTGGAAGTCCACCAGGAACACCCGCGACGCCCCTCTGAGCACGGCGCTGTGGGCGGCCAATAGGCCTACCGGCCCGGCGCCGAAGACCGCGACGGTGTGGCCGGGGCGGACGTCGGCCAACTCGCAGCCGTGGTAGCCGGTCGGGAAGATGTCCGACAGCATGGTGAAGTCCATCTCGTGCTCGTTGCCGGGTGGCAGCTCCAACAGGTTGAAGTCGGCGAAGGGCACCCGCAGCATCTCCGCCTGGCCGCCCCGGTACGGGCCCATGTTGGCGTACCCGTAGGCCGCCCCGTCCACGCCCTCGGTGGGATTGGTGCGCAGGCAGAACGACGTCCAGCCCTTCGCGCAGTTCTCGCAGGACCCGCAGGCTATGTTGAACGGCACCGACACCCGGTCCCCGGCCTTGATGCGTGTCACCCCGGGACCGACCTCCTCGACGATCCCCATGTTCTCGTGCCCGAGGACCTTGCCCTCCTCCACAGAGGTGCGGCCCTCGTACATGTGCAGGTCTGAACCGCAGATGTTGGTGGTGGTGATGCGGACGATGGCGTCGTTGGCGTCCTCCACACGCGGCTCGTCCACCTCCTCGACGCTGACCGAATAGGGGCCCCTGTAGACCAATGCTTTCACCGGTGAATCCTCCTGTCCGCCGTATGGGACAACGCCCCGGCGCCCTTGCGCCGGTGGCTTACTGCCCAGAGGTCCAGGGAGGTAAACGCCGGGTCCAAAGCGCCGCTACGGTGATCCCGATGGGTATAGGTGAGGGATGAGCGTCTCGGTCGAGACGGAACGGGAGTTCAAGTTCGACGTCGACGCGGACTTCGACCCACCCGACCTGAGACCCGTCGTGGGCCGCACCGTCCGCCTGCCCGAGGTGGAGCACCACACCATCTATTTCGACACGGCCGATCACCGGTTGTGGGCCCGGGGCATCACCCTGAGGCACCGCCGGCCCGCCGGATCGGGCCCCGAGGCGGGCGAATGGACCCTGAAGCTCCCGGCAGGGGAGGAGCCCGGCGGGGACGGTCCCGGCCCCTCCTCCCGCTCGGAGCTGACTTGGAACGGCGCCTCCGCTACGGTCCCTGAGGCGGTCCGCGGGGTGCTCGCCGGCGTCATCCGGCGGGCTCCTCTCGTGCAGATAGCCGAGCTCCACGCCACCCGGAGGAGGCTGCTCCTCCAGGAAAGGGACGCCGAGCAGCCCTGGGCGGAGATCGACGACGACC
>JAKAXG010000258.1 GCA_021827225.1 Actinomycetes bacterium
TGGCGGCTCCGGTGGTGGCGGCGATGGCTACGCCTGATGGTGGGGGTTATTGGTTGGTTGGTGCGGATGGTGGGGTGTTTGCGTTTGGGGATGCTGGTTTTTTCGGGTCGGTTGGTGGGGAGCGGTTGGCGGCTCCGGTGGTGGGCGTCGGCGCCGGGTGAGCGGCCTCAGCTGGTGGTGGCCACGACCGTGTAGCCGTCGATCTCGGTCAGCCGGGCGGACTCCGGTCGGGGTGGGAGCTCGTGGCCGAGGTCGCGGTGCCTGACCTCCCCGATCCACTGGTCGTGCTGGTACTCGTGGTTGATCAGGGCGACCAGCAGGTGCTGGCCGACGACGCGGAGCTGGCGGGGAGCGCCCACCCGGCCGCGCTCGATGTCGCCCAGGCGGGCATGGACCCGTTCCGCCACCGATTCCCGGTACGCCAGGAGGCGGTCCCCGCCGGGCAGGCCGCCCCGGTCCGTCTCCGGGGTGGCGGAGTCCATCACCGGATCCAGGTCGGGGTCCGGGCTGGGCTCTGCGGCCGCCAGGTTGCGGACCATGAAGTGGGCCACGGCGGCCTGGTGGCCCAGATGCCAGCCGATGGGGCTGAACTCCGGGCGTGGTCTCCAGCGGATCTCCTCGTCGTCCAGGTCCCGCCACAGGGTGTCGGTGTAGGCGCGGGCGTCGTCGTATTCCTGGAGTAGTTCGGCCAGCTCGAACATGGCGATTCTCTCCTCATCTCCTCGGTGTTGTCCCGCCGTGAGCGTCACGGGGGAGCGGTGATCTACCCTGGTAATGGTGTCCAGTCAACTGTCCAGTTCACCTCGCCGAAGCCTCAACGTCCGCCAGGCGGAGACCGTGGGGAAGCTCTTCGACGCGGCTGGCGCGCTGCTGGAGGAGGTCGGCCACGAGCAGATCACGATCCGCGTGGTCGCCTCGCGCGCCGGCGTGTCACCCGCCACCGCCTACACCTACTTCGCGTCCAAGGACCATCTCTTCGCCGAGTTGTTCTGGCGGCTGCTCGACTCCGCGCCCCGCCCTGAACTGAAGGGGCGCACGGCGGGGAAGCGGGTGGCGGAGGTAGCGAGCTACCTGGCGGAGCTTATCGCCGGGGCTCCCGCTCTCGCCGCGGCGGTCAACAAGAGCCTCCTCGCTGCGGATCCGGACGTCCACCGCCTCCGGGTCGCGATAGGCAGCATCTGGATCGAGCGGTTCCGGGAGGCGCTGGGACCTGACGCCGACCCGGACCTGCTGGAGGCGCTCAACTGCGCGTTCATCGGCGCGCTCCTACAGGCAGGCATGGGATTCTCGAGCTACGACCGTCTCCCTCAGCTTCTGGAACGGGTCATCTCGGCGATCATGCGAGGCTGGTAGCAGGCCCGGACAGGCGATCGCTCTCTGTCTCTCTCTATTGGGTGGGCGAGGGCGCGATGGGGAGCGGACGCCTGGTCTCGAACCGGAAGGTGGCACCGGTGCTGAAGCTGGCCACCGCTACCTCCTCCGCTTCCGGACCGGGTTCCGCCCGGCGGGTGACGGTCGCCCGCCACGCCCCCCTGCCGGCCTCCGGGCACGCCGTCACCTCCACGTCCAGGTGGCGGTCGAGGGCCTGCACCGCCGCCTGCAGGGGAGCGGACCACGCCGGGCCGCACAGGGACACCCAGGCGCCGTCGTGGTGGGCGGGGGACGGCTTCACCACGATGGAGTCGTCGGCGATCGTGGCGGTGACGTAGGCGGAGGGGTTGAGTACCGGGTGCAGGGCCAGCAGCCGGAGCGCCGATCGGGGCAGCTGATCCGGGTCCCGGGGGAGGTCGAGTGCCGGGATGAGGCGTTGGGCGGCCAGCCCGGCTATGCCGGTGAGCTGCTTGCGGCGGATCCGCACCAGGTCGTCCACGGTCCTCGCCCGGTCGGCCACGGCGTTGGCGAAGCCGAGGTCGAGCAGATGCATCTGCAGGCACACCTCGTCGGCTATGCGTGACAGGGCGGAGTGGGAGAAACAGGTGAAGTCGAGGTCCGAGACGAGCGGCCCCGAGTAGTCGTCCAGCCCGTCGCCGGAGGCGACGATGGGGGCCAGCTCGAGTGTCGCCGCCCGGGACCTCTCGTTGACGGCGAGCGCAGGGATGCCCTGGGCGGCCGGATGGGACTCGTCTATCGTCACCGTCCAGGCGCAGTGGGGCTGCCGGTCTGCCGGTACCCGGGGCGGGCGATGGACCGGACGGACCCGTGCCCTGGGGTTGGACGCCACGGCCGTGGCGTCGAAGGTCGGATCTTCGATGTCGTGGCACATGGCCCGGACGAACCCATCTCCCATCGGCTCCACGTCCATCAACGCCCCGCAATGGGCCAGGTGGAACTCCCCGTGCCAGCTGTCGTGCACGCTGAAGCGGAAGTCCATGAACTGGGGCGGTGCGCCGATGTCGAGCTGGAGTCCCTTGAAGATGGTCACGACGTCGCCCCGGCCCGGTTCCCCGGGGGCGTACCCGAGCGCCCGCTGCATACGGCGGGTGTAGATGGGACTGGCCGACGCCCACTCCTCGATGGCGATGCGGGCCATCTCGTCCCGGCCGAACTCGGCGATGCACCAGGGCATCGCCGACCTGTCGATCAAATGGCCGACGAGCAGCAGTTCCGGCACGACACGGGCCAGCCCGGCGCGGCCCAGCGTCGAGTACCGGCTGGTGGGCGGGATCACCGGACCGCCCGGGGGTGCCCCGGCCCTGCGGTGGGTCCTCGGCGGCGCATGGACCCACTGTAGAACCTGTTCTGATCTCGGTTGGAACAATGACTGGACACCTGTCCGAACTTTTCCGGTGTGGTGGTCGGCCGAGCAGGTCGGCGTGGCGGCCACTTGCGGGCCGCACCGGCCGGCCCTAGGCTGGACAGATGTCCAGTCAGGTGTAGGGATGGACGAGGGAGATCCGGGGAGGGAGCAGGGATGGACACTATGACGGCGCCGGGGCCACTGCTGTTCGATCCCTACGACTACGCCTTCCACGAGGACCCCTACCCGCTGTACGCCAGGCTGCGCGACGAGGCGCCCCTCTACCACAGCGCGACCGACGACTTCTGGGCGCTGTCGCGCCACGCCGACGTGCAGGTGGCCCTGAGAGAGGACGGCACGTTCTCCAACCGGATGGGCGTGTCGCTCGACGCCATGGCCTGGAGCCCGGAGGCCCACAGGGTCATGTCGTTCCTGGCCCTCGACGGCGATGACCACAGGCGCCTGCGCAAGCTGGTGTCGGCGGTGTTCACCCCTAGGCGGGTCAGGGAGCTCGAGCCGCAGATCCAGCTTCTCGCCGACCGGTACCTGGACCGGACTCTCGAGATCAGTGCCGAGCGGGGGGAGGCCGACTGGATCGGAGAGCTGGCCGCCCGGCTGCCCATGGACATCATCTCGGAGATGATGGGAGTGCCGAGGGCGGACCGGGACCGGGTGCGGGCTCTGGCTGACCTGGTCGTGCACCGGGAGGCAGGGGTGCGCGACGTCCCGGCAGCAGGTGTGGAAGCCTCCATGGAGCTGATCTCCTACTACGCCGGGATGGTGAGAGCCCGACGGGAAGCGCCGGGCGATGATCTGCCCTCCGCCCTGGCCCACGCCGAGGTCGAGGGGGACCGCCTCGAGGACCACGAGATAATCGCCTTCCTGTTCCTCATGGTGGTGGCCGGTAACGAGACCACCACCAAGCTCCTGGGCAACGCCCTGTTCCACCTGGCTGCCCACCGGGACCAGCGGGCCGAGGTTCTGGCCGGCCCCACCGGCGTGGGACTGGTGGTGCCGTGGGTGGAGGAGACTCTCCGCTATGACACCTCCAGCCAGATGCTGGCCAGATACGTCACTACCGACGTCAGTTTCCACGGCCAGACGGTGCCGGCCGGGTCCAAGCTCCTGGTCCTGCTCGGCTCCGCCAATCGCGACGAGCGGGTCTTCCGAGAGCCGCACACCTACGACATCCACCGCAGCCGGACGGAGCTGGCGCAGATCCTCAGCTTCGGGTTCGGCCGGCACTTCTGTCTCGGAGCCAACCTGGCCCGGCTCGAAGCCCGGGTCGTGCTGTCGGAGCTGGTGCGGCGGGTGGAGGACTTCGAGGTGCGCGCCGAGCGGGCCGAGAGGGTGCACTCCACCAGCGTCCGGGGTTTCGCCCGGTTGCCCACCGCCTTCCGCGTGCGCCGGGGCTGAGGTGGGGGAGAAGCACCGCCACCCGGACAGGCGCCCGGCGGTGGTTACCGGAGCCTCCTCCGGGATCGGCGCCGAGACGGCCTGGGCCCTGGCAGCCGCAGGCTTCCCGGTCGCTCTCGGCGCCCGCCGGGTGGAGCGGCTGGAGGAGATAGCGACGGCCATCCGGGCCGCGGGCGGCGAGGCGGTGGCTCATCCCCTCGATGTGACCGACACCGAATCCGTGTCCGTGTTCGCCGCGAAGGTCGCAGCTGATCTCGGCGATACGGAGGTCGTCATCAGCAACGCCGGCTCGGTGGCGCCGGGCACGACACACGAAGTGACCTCCGAGCGGTTCGCCAGGGAGATCGATGTCAACCTGGTCGGCGCCCACCGGGTCGTACGGGCATTCGTGCCCGGCATGGTGGAGCGCCGCCGCGGCGATCTGGTGTTCCTGTCATCCGACGTGGCGGTCAGGGCACGCCCTTTCATGTCGGCCTACTCCGCCGGCAAGTGGGGCCTGGAAGGCCTGGCCGCCGCCATGCAGATGGAGCTCGAAGGCAGTGGCGTGCGGGTATCGGTCGTGCGTCCCGGGCCCACATGGAGCGAGATGGGCACCGATTGGGATGCCGACCAGGCGGCGTTCGTGCTCAACCAGTGGGTTCGCTTCGGGCTGGCCCGTCATCCCCACTTCCTCCGGGCGCGAGCGCTGGCCGACGCCATCATCACGGTGGTGACGGCGCCGCGCGGCGTGCACCTGAGCTCCATCGATGTCAACCCCGAAGCGCCAGTGGAGGACCCCCGTTGACCGTCGCCGCAGATCCCCTCTCTGACATTCCCGAGGTCTCCACCGTCCTCGACGATCGGAGCGTCGGGATCCCCGACATCATCCGGGGGACGGGGCACCTGCCGGAGATGCGGGTGGACCCGGTCGGGCTGTTCACCAGGGTCCGGGAGGAGTGCGGGCCGGTGGGACGCTTCCGGCTGGCCGGGAAGAACGTGGTGCTGGTGACCGGCGCCGAGGCCAACGAGGCCTTCTTCCGGGCACCCGACGAGGTACTGGATCAGGCCGCCGCCTACCCGTTCATGACCCCCATCTTCGGGAAGGGTGTGGTCTTCGACGCCAGCCCGGAGCGGCGCCAGGAGATGCTCCGGAACCAGGCCCTGCGGGGCGACATGATGCGGGGCCATGCCCGGACGATCGAGGCGGAGATCCGCCGGATGGTGGCCGGGTGGGACGATGAGGGTGAGATCGACCTGCTCGACTTCTTCGCCGAACTGACGATCTACACGACCTCGTCGTGCCTGATCGGCAAGCCGTTCCGTGACGAGCTGGACGCGTCCTTCGCCCGCCACTACCACCACCTGGAGCGGGGCACCGACGCCATCGCCTATGTGGACGCCCACGCCGACATCGACAGCTTCCGGATCCGGGACGCGGCCCGACTCGAGCTGGTGGCGCTGATGCAGGGCATCATCGACCGGCGCAAGGCCCGCGGAAAGGTTGCCCGCGAGGACCGCGATCTCCTGGATGTGCTGATCTCGCTCGAGACCGGGGACGGCAGCGACCAGTTCTCCGCTGATGAGATCACCGGCATCTTCATCTCGATGATGTTCGCCGGTCACCACACGAGCAGCGGAACCGCCTCCTGGGCCCTCATCGAGCTGCTGCGCCATCCCGATGTCCTGGCCGGCGTCGCCCGGGAGCTGGACGACCTCTACGCCGACGGGTCGGAGGTGTCGTTCCAGGCTCTCCGCTCGATCCCGCTCCTGGAGGCGGCACTGAAGGAGACGCTGCGGCTACACCCCCCGCTCATCATCCTGATGCGGCTCGTGCAGCAGGAGTGCGAGCTGGCCGGATACAGGATCCCGGCGGGTACGGTGCTGGCCGCCTCGCCGCGGGTCTCCAACCGGATCGGCGAGGACTTCCCGGACCCGGATCGCTTCGATCCGGGCCGGTACATCGATCCCCGCCAGGAGGACCTGCAGAACCGCTGGACGTGGATACCGTTCGGGGCCGGAAAGCACCGCTGCGTGGGCAACGCCTTCGCCATGATGCAGATGAAGGCCATCTTCTCGGTCATCCTGAGGGACTTCGAGTTCGAGGCGGTGCAGCCTCCCGACAGCTACCGGGACGACTACACGAAGATGGTCATCCAGCTCCAGCAACCGTGCCGGGTCAGGTACCGGCGCAGGAGGCGGCCGTAGGACATGCGCCTGATTGCAGACACCAGCCTGTGCCAGGGTCACCAGCTCTGCCTCGGCGAGGCCCCCGACATCTTCGGTTTCGACCGCGATGGCGACCACGTCGTCATCCTCATGGCGGATCCCGATGAATCCCGCCGGGCGGAG
>JAKAXG010000259.1 GCA_021827225.1 Actinomycetes bacterium
GGCCATGAACACCCTCTTGACCCCCACGCCCACCCAGGGCAGCATCACCACCATCACCCCGCCAGCAGCCCCCCAATGTGGTCTGAACCAAACCGGGATCTGTTGCAAAGAGTCAGATACGGCTCAGCATCGAAGTCATCGACATGTTGGACCCTGCCGCCTGGGAGAGTCGAGACCGGTGGGCACCGCTCGAAATTCAGAGCGGCCCCGACCAGGTGGCCATCTCGCTACAGCGAGTGCTGACCGACGGCGAACTCGGGACCTTGGAAGCACCGCGGGCGCTCCACCGGGTACAGCGCCTCTTCGAACCCGCCGCGACCCTGCTGTTGAATCACCAGCCAGTGGTTACCCTTCACGCGGTATCAGCGACGGTAGGTTCCAGCGCAGCACCCGCCGTGACGGTCACCGTCGGTGGTCTCAAAACCGTGGCTTGGATGTTACGGGATGCGTTGAGCGGTTCCCGGCTCTGGTTCGGAGAGCACGGCGCCGACTGGTCCACGGACTCGTAAACCATCCGAGGGCCGAGACCGTCCAAAAGACTCGGCCGCGAGTGCCCTTTCTGGCGATAGACCTACCTGCTTGGGCCGCCCATGGCGGCCGGTCCAGAGCTGTCGTCGGGTATCGAACCCGAAGGTCGACCAGCAATGGTGGATTACTCGGGACTCCCGATGGCGTCCGCTGACATTGAGTAGTGCAGCGCCCCGGCGGCAGCATAGCGCAGGGCTCTGACCAGCAGCTTCGTCGGGTATGAGGCCCGAAGGTGCGTGCTGGTCCTGAACCCCCGCCACTCAGCCGCTTTAAGCGGATCGAAGGACCCGGCTCCGGCCGGGTCCTTGGCTTTGTTGTACGGGGATCCGCTGGGGTGGCGGCGGTCAGTGGCTGGAGGCGAGTTGGCCGGCCAGATCGTCGTGGATGCGCCGGCTGGCGGCGTTCATGCCGATCAGTTCGACCGTTTTGCCGTGATGGGCGTACTTGGCGATCACCCGGTCGAGGGCGGCGACGGTGGATGCGTCCCAGATGTGGGAATCGGTCAGGTCGATGATCACGTGGTCGGGGTCGCCGCTGTAGTCGAAGTGGTCGGCCAGGTCGCTGCTGGAGGCGAAGAACAGTTCCCCGCTGACCACGTAGACGGCGCTGTGGCCGTCGAGGTCGCTGGGGGCGTGCAGGCGGTCCGTGTCGATGCTGGGAGCCCGGCGGGGGTGGTGTCCGGGCAGGTGGAGGTGCCAGCGGTGGTGGTCCGGCGTGACTCGTACGACGGTTGCGATGCGCTGCACCCGGCGGGCGAAGAGGAGGGCGGCGACGATGACACCGGCTACCACGCCGATCGACAGGTTGCCGGTGGCGACGGTGAGCACCACGGTGACGAGCATCACCGCGGTCTCGCTCCTGGGCATGCGCCTGAGGTGGGACGGAGCGATGCTGTTCCAGTCGAAGGTGCTGTAGGACACGACGAACATGACCGCCACCAGAGCCGCCATCGGGATCTGTGAAACCACCGGGTTGAGCACGACGACCAGGATGAGCAGGAACACCCCGGCCAGGAATGTCGAAACCCGGGTGCGGGCCCCCGATTTCACGTTGATCATGGTCTGGCCGATCATGGCGCAGCCGCCCATGCCGCCGAAGACGCCGGTCACCAGGTTGGCTATTCCCTGGCCCACCGACTCGCGGTGCTTGTCGGAGCCGGTGTCGGTCAGGTCGTCGACGAGGCGGGCGGTCATCTGGGTCTCCAGCAGCCCGACCAGGGCCATGGTGACAGCGGGGAGCCAGATGATGCTCAGCGTGTGGGGGGACAGGGGGACCGAGGGCAGACCGGGCAGGGGCAGGCTGTGGGGCAGGGAGCCCTTGTCCCCGACCGTGGGTACGCCGTGGAAGTGGCCGATCATGGATACGGCGGTGATCGCGACGATGGCGACCAGCGGGGCCGGGATGACCCGATTGACGCGGGGGAACAGCGCTATGACCGCCAGCCCGCCGCCGACGAGGACGTAGACGGTGGGGGAGACGTGCTCGAGGTTGGGCCACTGGGCCTTGAACAGCAGGATGCCCAGGGCGTTGACGAAGCCGACCGATACGGAGCGGGGTACGTAGCGCATCAGCTTGGCGACCCCAGCCAGGCCCAGGACCACCTGTACGACGCCTGCGAGGAGGACGGCGGCGACCAGGTAGTGGAGCCCGTATCGCTGCGACAGCGGCGCCAGCACCAGGGCGGTGGAGCCCGTGGCAGCCGAGATCATGGCCCGCCGGCCGCCGACCAGCGAGATCGTGACCGCCATGGTGAACGAGGCGAACAGCCCGACCCGCGGGTCGACATGGGCCACCACCGAGAAGGAGATGGCTTCGGGGATCAGGGCGACCCCGACCACCATGGCGGCCAGGATCTCGGTGCGCCACGCCGTCGGGGACCTCCACCACCCCGGGTCCCCGGTGTTCAGCTCTGCGGGCGAGGTGGCGGGGCCGGGCGGGCAGGCGTCGGCTGGGCGAGCCGTGTCGTCGATCAAGGGGTCCTCTTCTGTGGGGGGTCCCCGCCCGGACCGGCTCCTCCCTCCGCCGGAGCGGAATCGGGTGTGGGCCGGCCCCCGGGGAACGGAAACCACACTCTACCCTAACGTGAGGTCAGAGTTGGGTAGGAGATGGCCGGTGGGGGGCACGCTGGCGGCCGGCACCCTCCCGTGGCGTGAGGGTAGCCTGGTCGTCTGGCGGCCTGACCGGCCTGCCTCCAGGGAGGTGCGGGAATGGACCCGGGCATGCACCAGATCGGTGAGGTGGCCGAGGCGGTCGGCCTGTCGTTGCGGACGATCCGTCACTACGAGGAAGTCGGCCTGGTGCCGCCGTCGGGACGCTCCGCCGGTGGATTCCGCCTCTACACCGACGATGACATCGAGCGTCTCCGGCTGGTCAAGCACATGAAGCCGCTGGACTTCTCCCTGGACGAGATGCGTGACCTGCTCGAAGCCCGCGACCGTCTGGCTGCCGGGATCGACGACCCGCAGGAGATGGTGTCTGCTTCCGAGCGACTGGCCATGTACGCCGCCGTCGCCGAGCAGCGCTGCGACACGCTGCGGGCCCAACTGCGAGCGGCCGAGTCCATGGCCGACATGCTGCGCCAGGAGGCCCGCCACCGCGAGGCACGAGGCCATCGGTGACCCCGCTGGGTCCCCGCGATCGGGCCGGCCGCTTGCGTCTGCCGAGCGGTGGGCTCCCGTGCTGTGTCGGCTTCGACGAGCCGGAGCCCGGGAGCAACGCTGGTCCCGGGCTCCGTGCTGGTCAGGAACAGCCCGCCGCAGGTGCGGTCAGGCTCCGGACGCCACCTGCTGCGGGGTCACGTACGCCACCTGGTTCAGCTGGTTGGACGTGGTGAACCCGTCGACGGCGAAGCCGCTGAAGGTGTTGTGGTACTGGTTGAAGTCCTCGGGACCCGTCGCCCCCTGGTAGTTGATCTCGGTGCCCTTCTTGAGCAGGGCCACGCAGGAGGCGTAGGTGTAGCACTTGGTTCCCGGCGGATTGGACACCTTGGTGATGTCGTTGACCCACTTGGTGGGGTCGGTGGAGTGGGCGGCGGTCATGGCCAGAGCCGAGATGATCACCGAGTCGTACATGTTGTACGAGGAGCTCAGGATGTTCTTCGTGTGGTAGACGGCCTGGTAGTCGTCGAGGAAGTGCTGGTAGGCCGGGCCTCCAGGCGACGCTCCCGAGACCGAGAACAGGTACTTGGACGCCGCCGGCTGGCCGAACGCCTTGGCGTAGCCCGGAGAGCCGAGCACGTCCTCACCGATCCACGGCAGGTTGAGGTCGCCGAGCTGGCTGGCGTCGGAGAACAGCGTGGTGGCCGTCTGCTGGTCGAAGGCTGCGAACACCACGTCCGGGTGGTGGGAGAAGACCTGGGTTAGCTCCGAGCGGTACGAGCTCTGGTCGGGCACCAGGCTGACGTTGGCTACCACCTGGCCGCCCTGGGCTTTGTAAGCGTCGGTCAGCGGCTTCACCAGCCCCTGGGTGTTGGCCGAGTTGTCGAAGACGAACGCCGCCCGCTTGAGGCCCTTGTGGGCGGCGTAGTAGGCCATGGCCACCGTCTCGGCGGAGTCCGAGGCCGTGGTCCGGAACACGTACTTCTGGGTCATCTTGTCCAGCTGTGTGGTCCCGCCGATCAGGTAGTCGACCACATGGTTGGGGTCGAACTGGTTGATCACGGCCATGATGGTCAGCGAGAACGGTCCGACGATGAAGTCCGGGTGGCTGAGCAGCAGCTTGCGCAGGGCCGGGACGGCATCCGCCTCGTCCCCGGCGTCGTCGGCGCTGACCGCCTTGAGCATCTGGCCCATGACGCCGCCGTTGTGGTTGACGTCGTAGACCGCAGCTGCGTCGCCGTGCACCGCCCAGCTGGACAGGAAGGCCTTGGAGCCGGTGAAAGGCAGCAACTGTCCGAAGGTTATGGTCCCCCCGCCGGTGCTGGCCCCGCTGGCCGACGACTTGGAAGAGCCGCAGGCGGCCGCGGCGATGGCCACCGATGCGCCCACCGCCAGCACCTTGGCTGTCGTTCCTCTTTTCCCGATCACTGTACTGATTCCCTCCCTCTGATTTGTAACTGTCAGTTGTCAACTCGAGCGTCGGCGCCGACAGACGGGGCGCCGGCCCGGTCGAGTTGCTCATCCCGGCCGAGGAAGATCCCGGCCAGATCCAGGGCGGCCACCTCGGCCGCCGGTCCTTCGACGTGGTTGGCTCCCGCCACCAGCACGTAGACGTAGGCGGCGTTGGCGAGGGCCCGGTCCACGTTCTGCTCCACCACCAATACTCCGGTTCCCGTCGCGGCTATCCGGGCCACCTGCGCCCAGACCACGTCGGTGTAGGCCGGCGAGAGTCCCGCCGTCGGTTCGTCGAGCACGATCACCCGGGGATCGAGCATGAGGGCCCGGGCCATGGCCAGCATGTTCTGCTGGCCACCCGACAGGGCCCCGGCCCGCTTGCGGGCCGCCACCTTCAGGTCGGGGAATATCTCGATGACCTCGGCGACTCGCTGGCGCACCCCCTGGGTGCGGGTGAAAGCCCCCATCTCGAGGTTCTCGATCACCGACAGCGAGGCGAACACGTTGTGGTTCTGCGGCACGTATGCCAGCCCTTCGCGGACCACCAGATGGGCGGGAAGGCCGGAGATGTCGGTGTCGCCGATCAGCACCCGGCCTTCCTGCTTCTTCACCACCCCGGTGATGGACTTGGCGAAGGTGGACTTGCCGGCGCCGTTGGGCCCGACGATGGCCGCCACCTGGCCGGGGTCCACGCTCACCGACACGTCGCGGATGATGGGCACCCGGCTGTAGCCGGCGGTCACCTTCTCAGCGAGCAGCGCTCTCACTCAATGCACCTCCCAGGTACGCTCGGACGACTTCGGCATTGGCCCGCATGTCGGCCATCGACCCCGTGGCCAGCGCCCTGCCCTCGGCCATGACGACCACGTGCTGGCAGATCCGCTCGACCACGTTGAGGTTGTGCTCGACCATCAGGACCGTCACCCCGCCGTCGCGGAGCCGGACTATGTGATCGCCGATCTGGTCGATCAGCGCCGGGTTGATCCCCGCCATGGGCTCGTCGAGCAGCAGCGTCCGGGGCTGGGCCATCACCGCCCGGGCCAGCTCCAGCAGGCGCTTCTGCCCGCCGCTCAGCTCCCCGGCCAGGTTGTCGCGCTTGGCCGCCAGGCCGAAGGTCCCGAGGATCTCCATGGCCCGCTCCAGGTTGGCCCGCTCCTCGGCCTGCACCCGGCCGGGACGGAAGAACACGTTGATGAGGGACTCCCCGGCCTGGTCGACCGGCGTGGCCATCAGGTTCTCCAGCACGGTCATCCGGGCGTACTCCCGGGAGAGCTGGAAGGTGCGGATCAGCCCGGTGCGGGCCACCCGGTCGGCTGACCAGCCGGTGACGTCGGTCCCGTTCACCCGGACGCGTCCCGAGTCGGGGCGCAGGGCGCCGGAGATCAGGTTGACGGCGGTGCTCTTGCCCGCCCCGTTGGGGCCGATCAGCGCACAGATGATCCCGGTGGGCACCGAGAAGGTGGCCCCCCGGACGGCCTGCACCCCGTCGAAGCCCTTGACCAGGTCGTGCACCTCCACGGCCGGATCCGTGTCGAACTGGTCGGCCGTGGGCGGGGTGGCGGTCGGGACCCCGGCCATCACGCCGCCTCCTCGAGCACGGCGCCGCGCCGGGCGGGCAGGGCCGAGATGAGCCGGGCGAAGGAGGCCTTGCGTTCCGGCACCAGCCCCTGCGGGCGGAACCACAGGGTGACGATGAGCAGAACCCCGATGATCATGTTGTCGATCTCCGCGATCAGGGCAGGATTGCTGCCAAGTTGGGGAAGGAGCTTCGGCAGCTCCACGAAGATCACCGGCACGGCCAGGCTGCCGACGATCGATCCGGCGTTGTTGCCCGATCCGCCGATGATCACCGCGGCGAAGATCACGAACGTCTCCGGGGTGGTCCAGGCGCTCGGG